>NZ_CAJCKS010000038.1:0-39413 GCF_903970985.1 Pantoea sp. ME81
TTTTTTTTTTTCAGACAGAAGACTGAATACGAGTTTTGTGAATGCTCCTGGAGTTCAGCCGTTTCCTCTCCCCACCCCACCACCCTCCCAACCCCCCCACCAGTTTCTGTGAATGCCACCAAACCCGCCGTTACTCATCACCAGAATGGAATCACCTGGCTGGGCTTCTTTTGCCACCATTTCCACCAGCGTATCGATATCCGCGCTCCACTTCGCCGGCTGGATGCAGGCTTCCGCGACATCAGACACCTGCCATGGAATGTGGTGCGGCTGGAACAGGAACACGCTATCGGCGCGACCCAGAGACGGGGCCAGCTCGTTTTTGCTCACGCCCATCTTCATGGTGTTGGATCGCGGCTCCAGTACCGCCAGAATTCGCGCGGTACCACCGACTTTGCTGCGCAGCGCCGCCAGCGTGGCCAGAATCGCGGTGGGGTGATGGGCAAAATCGTCATACACCTTGATGGCATTCACTTCACCACGCAGCTCAAGACGACGGCGCGCATTGATAAAGCTGCTCAATGCTTCACCGGCATCCACCGGTTTCACCCCGACGTGACGCGCGGCCGCAATCGCCATCAGGCCATTGTGCATGTTGTGCTCGCCGACCAGCGCCCAGTTCACTTCACCGACTTTCTCGCCGTCCAGCCAGATCTCCCAGTGCGAAGAGTCTGGCGTCAGTTTTTTCGCCTGCCAGTGGCCGTTGTCGCCGACGGTTTCCTGCTCGCTCCAGCAGCCCATCGCCATCACTTGCTTAAGATTGTTATCGTGCTCCGGCAGCAGGATTTTGCCCTGGCCCGGCACGATGCGAATCAGATGGTGGAACTGCTTCTGAATCGCGCGCAAGTCATCAAAGATATCGGCGTGATCGAATTCGAGATTGTTGAGGATCAGCGTGCGCGGGCAGTAATGGACAAATTTGGAACGCTTGTCGAAGAACGCGCTGTCGTATTCATCCGCCTCAATCACGAAGAATGGACTTTTTCCTAATTTTGCCGAAACCTCGAAGTTTCCTGGCACTCCACCAATGATAAAGCCCGGTTCAAGGCCACAGGCCTCCAGAATCCACGCTGCCATGCCTGCGGTAGTGGTTTTGCCATGGGTTCCGGCCACGGCCAGTACCCAGCGGTCACGCAGCACGAAATCATGCAGCCACTGCGGGCCAGAGAGGTAAGGAATGTTACGTTCCAGTACCGCTTCCACACACGGATTGCCGCGCGTCATGGCGTTGCCAATGATCACCAGATCCGGCTGCGGATCGAGCTGACTGGCATCGTAACCTTCTGTCAATTCAATGCCTTGCTGTTCCAGCAAGGTGCTCATCGGCGGGTAGACATTGGCGTCAGAGCCGGTCACTTCATGCCCTAGCGAACGGGCCAGCATTGCCAGTCCGCCCATGAAAGTGCCACAAATCCCAAGGATGTGAATACGCATAAAGAGATCCATTACTCAAAAGTTCGGCGCACAGTGTAACCCCGAGCAGAGTGGGAAGAAACGGATTAGGACTATGGTTTTTAAAGTTCAATCGGCTAAACTGCGCTCATACGTTGGTAGCGTGTTAAAGCTGCTGCCACTCCATCGTAGATTCAGGGAATGTGTTATGAAAACGTTAGGCGAATTCATCGTCGAGAAGCAACACGACTTTCCACACGCCACAGGTGAACTGACGGCGCTGATTTCCTCCATTAAGCTCGGAGCCAAGATTATCCACCGCGACATCAACAAAGCGGGTCTGGTGGATATCCTCGGTGCCAGCGGCGTGGAAAACGTGCAGGGCGAACAGCAGATGAAGCTGGACCTCTTCGCGAATGAAAAACTGAAAGCTGCCCTGAAAGCGCGTGGTGTGGTTGCCGGTATCGCTTCCGAAGAAGAAGATGAGTTCGTCATCTTTGAAGGCTCAGAAGACGGTAAATACGTGGTGTTGATGGATCCGCTGGACGGCTCTTCCAACATCGACGTGAACGTTTCCGTCGGCACCATCTTCTCCATCTACCACCGCATCAGTGAGCCGGGTACGCCGATCACCGAAGCTGACTTTATGCAGCCGGGCAACAAGCAGGTTGCGGCCGGTTACGTGGTTTACGGTTCTTCCACCATGATGGTTTACACCACCGGTGTGGGCGTGCATGCGTTTACATACGATCCGTCACTGGGCGTGTTCTGTCTGAGCCATGAGCGCATGACCTTCCCGGAGAAAGGCTACACCTACTCCATCAACGAAGGTAACTACATTCGCTTCCCGCAGGGCGTGAAGAAATACCTGAAGTTCTGTCAGGAAGAGGATATCGCCACCAAGCGCCCATACACCTCGCGCTACATCGGTTCACTGGTGGCAGACTTCCACCGTAACCTGCTGAAAGGCGGTATTTACCTCTATCCAAGCACCGCCAGCCACCCGAAAGGTAAGCTGCGCCTGCTGTATGAGTGCAACCCAATGGCATTCCTGGCGGAACAAGCCGGTGGTAAAGCCAGCGATGGTGCCAACCGTATCCTCGACATCCAGCCTGAAACCCTGCACCAGCGTTGCCCGTTCTTCTGCGGTAACGATGCGATGGTGGATGACGTTGAGCGCTTTATGCGTGAGTTCCCGGACAGCCACTAATAAGCTGATGTGATTTGAAAAAGCCCGCCAATAATGAGCGGGCTTTTTATTAGGTTATTTTCGCCGCTTTGCTTGCCGATCAATCAATTCACCCTGCGCGGAGTAGTAGCGGCTGGGCCAGATTTCATCGGGTGCAACGCCAATCGCTTCGGCAATCAGCCATTCGCCCTTGGGCCAGGGCCGGATTAAGGCATTGCCCAAAGTGGTCGAACACAACCCCGCTTCACGTGATACGGCGGCTAATGAAGTCCCTCTCTTGCGTAAGGCGGCAATAATATCGGCCTGATGCCAGTCTTGCTTGCTTTCACCCACGTCACTCTCCTTAGTTCTCGTTATAGGTTGCCATAACGATACTACGTTACTCGTAGTATCTGACAAGCAGCAAATCTACGATTCTCGTAGGCATGAAACCGACCTCTTCCCTGCAAAATACCTTCTGTAGACGCCTGAAACAGGTGCGTCTGGTGAAGGGTTTTTCGCAAAAAGGGTTAGGGATTGCCGCTGGCATTGAAGAATTTTCCGCCAGTGCGCGCATCAATCGTTATGAAGTCGGTGTGCATCAGCCCGATTTACTGACGCTGCAACTGCTGGCGAAAGCGCTGGAGATCCCCGCCGCCTATTTTCTGGCTGAAGATGACCAATTAGCAGACATGATCCTTCGCTTTGCTGAAGAGATAAGTAGCAACGCGCCGTAAGCACGTTGCACCTGTTTTTACGCGGCGACGACGCGGAACTGCGCCATTGATTCCTGCAACTGCTGTGACTGCGCTTCCAGCGACTGCGTGGCGGCACTGGCTTCTTCCACCAGCGCGGCGTTTTGCTGCGCGGCTTCATCCATTTGCGTCACCGCCTGATTCACCTGCTCAATCCCACGACTCTGCTCTTCTGAAGCAATCGAGATCTCTTTCATCAGTGAGGTCACTCGCATCACTTCGCTGGAGATCTCATCCATGGTTTCCCCGGCACGCGTCGCCATGTCGCTGCCCTCTTTGACGCGCGTCTGCGATTCACTGATCAACTCACGAATCTCTTTAGCGGCGGTCGCACTACGGCCAGCCAGCGTACGCACTTCGTTGGCGACTACGGCGAAGCCACGGCCCTGCTCGCCAGCACGCGCGGCTTCCACCGAGGCGTTCAGCGCGAGGATATTGGTCTGGAAGGCGATACCATCAATCACGCTGAGGATGTCGCCGATGCGGTTAGAGCTTTGGGTGATCTCCTGCATCTTCTCCATCACGTAACCCACCACCTCTGCGCCACGATCGGCGCTGGTCGACACATTGCTGGCCAACTGATTGGCCTGCTGAGCGTTACTGGCGTTAAGACGGACGGTGGCGGTCAGCTGCTCCATGCTGGCGGCCGTTTGCTCCAGCGAAGCAGCGGACTCTTCGGTACGCTGCGACAGATGCACAGTGCCCGCCGCCAGTTCACGGCTACCCACATCAATCTGCATGCTGGCTTCACGCACCTGACTCACCGAATCACGCAGCGCCAGCTGCATATCGGAAAGGGCCTGATTCAGGCGACCAATTTCATTTTTTCCTGCGGCAGGTAAAGGCTGCGAGAGATCGCCCGCCGCAATCTGTTCCAGATGTAGGATTGCGTTGTCCAGAGGACGCAGCAGCGAGCGACGCAACAACTGCCAGGCCAGTACGATCAGCAGCAGTGTCAGTACCATCACCACGCCAATCATCACTTTCATCCGGACTTCGTTGTCAGCCGCCTGCTTGAGGCGTGCCGCAGAGACTTCATCGGCGTAAATACTAAAATCATTCACCGCCTTCGAATAGTTTGCTGCCAGCTGTGATTGTTTGCCTTCCAGCACCTGATAGTACTCATCGGTATACTGTTTTTTTAAGGCATCCATCATGGGCGTGATGCCTTCTTTATCGTAGACGTTGTAGGTCGCCACAATCGCATCGGCCAGAGTTTTACCATGCGCTGTTACGGTGCCTGCATCGACAAATGCTTTGAGGAACTGGTGAGAACTGTCCACTGCGGCTTGCGCCTGCTGCGTGACTTTGGCGCCGTCATCCAGCAGACCAATTTCGATCTTACGAACGGCCAGCGCCGCATTGGCGCGGGCGCGCATTAAATCTGAACGGCTTTGATAGAGCTTGTTGAGTTCAATCCCCTGAATGCGGTTCAGCGCATCCAGAGATTGATTTCCAGCATTAATGGCATAGATGCCCATGGCGCTGACGGCTAACAGCATCACCGTCATGATGGCCAACAACGCAAGTAAAGCGGTACGTATTGATAGTTGTCTGATCATGATCATTCCCGTGTGTATGAAAAGGCAGAACTCCACTGGCCCTAAAACGGAGAGATTATCGGCAGCTGGTTGCAGAAACTTTATCCAATGTTGATGGTCAATCTGCCGACGTTCGCTTACCCTTCAGCTTTTCTGAAGTCCGCTGCGCAAAAATGAAGGAATGAAATGATGAAAAAGTGGCTCCCGATTGCCTGTCTGTTCGCCAGTAGTATGGCTATGGCGCAGACGCATCCGCTCGACCAGCAACTGCAGCAGTGTCTGGACAAGGAATCCAGCACCGCGGGCATGTCTCAGTGCTACGGCAGCGCCAATAAGGCCTGGGATAAAGAGATGAATATGCAGTACAACCAGATGATGAAAAAATTAACTGGCGAACCTAAAGACAAATTACGTGCTGCCCAACGCGCGTGGCTGACCTATCGCGATAGCTGGATGGAGGCCAGCCGCAGCTATTTTATGAGTCGCCAGGGCAGCATGGCAGCCCTTTCCATCGGGGCTCAGGGCGTTAATCTGGTGCGGAATCAGGCTTTAATGTTGCAATCAATGAACAAAGGCAGTTGCGCCAATCCCGATGATTGTTGATAAATGGTGGCGTTAAAAAAACGTCAGCGCAGGCACTGACCTGCGCATCCATCCATCTTCAGGGAGAAAACATGGCTGCTTATGCCTCTACCATCATTCTGGTCTGCCTCGCCGTCCTGAGCTATTTCGTTCATAACAGTGCCGTTACCATTTCCATTTTGATCCTGCTCGCCATCAAGCTGACACCGCTGTCGCAGTTCTTCCCGTATGTGGAAAAACAGGGCATTCAGATCGGTATTATTATTCTAACTGTCGCAGTGATGGCGCCACTGGCAAGTGGGACGTTGCCCGCTTCATCCTTGCTGAAGTCATTTGCTAACTGGCAATCGATCGTGGCGATCATTGTCGGGGTGTTTGTTGCCTGGCTGGGCGGGCGCGGCGTCAGTTTTATGAGCGTGCAGCCTTCAGTGATTGGTGGATTGTTGATCGGTACCGTGATTGGCGTGGCGTTTTTCCGTGGTGTGCCGGTCGGACCACTGATTGCTGCAGGGATTGTCTCGCTGTTTGTCACCGCGAAGTAGGCCGTTGGAGCATTCCGAAACGCCAAAAAGGGGGCATACTTTCAGAGTCAGTTGGCTATAATAGCCGTCACTCAACATACGACCAATGAAGGAAAGCCAGATGAGTTTGAACCAGGTGCCTGCAGGTAAAGAACTGCCAGAAGATATCTATGTCGTTATCGAGATCCCAGCTAACGCCGATCCGATCAAATATGAAGTGGACAAAGAGTCTGGCGCCCTGTTTGTAGACCGTTTCATGTCTACCGCCATGTTCTATCCGTGCAACTACGGTTACATCAACCACACCCTGTCTCTGGATGGTGATCCGGTTGACGTGCTGGTACCCACCCCTTATCCGCTGGTGCCGGGCTCAGTGATTCGCTGCCGTCCAGTTGGCGTGCTGAAAATGACCGACGAGTCTGGCGAAGATGCCAAACTGGTTGCGGTTCCGCACACCAAACTGAGCAAAGAATATGATCACATCAAAGATGTGAACGACCTGCCAGAACTGCTGAAAGCGCAGATCACCCACTTCTTCGAGCACTACAAAGATTTGGAAAAAGGCAAATGGGTAAAAGTTGACGGCTGGGACAACGCTGAAGCGGCCAAAGCTGAAATCATCTCTTCTTACGAGCGCGCACAGAAGAAATAATCTTCTCTGCCTCACAAGCATAAAAAAACACCGTCCAATGGACGGTGTTTTTATTTATGCCTCGGGTGCGTCGTCGCGCTTTAGCCAGTCACCGCTCGCAATGCGGGTGCGACCCGCAATCGAACGCTGATAGACATACAGCCAGGCACTGCCGTAAGGCGTCTGGATGAGTTGGCGTTTGTATTCGCCATTCTTGGTGCGCAAGGCATCGAGTTCACCCAGCGTACTGGCATCGATGCGATACACTTCGCAGAAGACGGTTCCCTCATCTTCAACGACGCCCGGGTAGTGACCCAGATTGTAGAGCGCAAACCCTTCAATCTGATGGTCGCCGAGCCATTGCGCATTCGTCATCCAGTGACTGTTTCCCTGTTTGCGCCGTAAACTGCCGTAGACAATTATTCGCATTGCTAAAACTCAAACTGATAGAGCAAATCCAGTGCCTGATCGAGACCGGACACGGCTTCCAAATAGAGTTTGGGCATCAGGCGGTAACGCAAGGTTAACGTCGCCAGTGAATCAAATATGCCAACACCGTATTTTACTTGTAGACCCGGCAGTACATAACCGCTCACCTGCACCTGCTGGCTGTCGCCCACACCGGTGGTATCAAGCGCGAGGTTACTGACGCCGAATGTCTCGCCGATTTTACCCATAACCTGACCACTTTGTGCAACCCCTAACCCCACAAGTGCTGAAGTTAATGCATTACTGTCGCCATCACTGCTGAGTCCCTGACCGCGTAATAAGTAAGAAAGCGCTTCCTGCTGCGACATGGCGGGGTCAGAGAACACCTCGACTTTCGGCTCATCGGCCAGGCCGGTGACGCGAATACCGGCGGTGACATCATCTTCGGTGGCTTCCGGGTTACGTATCGCTTCAAGGTTAACGTACGGCTGATCTGGTGGTCCGGCAAACTGCAACTCGCCTTTACGCACAATCAGATCCTGCCCGTAAGCGTGGAAGCGGCCATCAGGAATATTGATCTGTCCGTTTAAGCCCAGACCGGTTTTATCCTGCACCAGTTTAAGATCGCCATTCAGCTTGGCTTTCAGACCAAAGGCTGACAGCCGCACATCGTTACCGACATGGATCACCAGGTTGCTGTTGATCGGAATGGCGGCGGTCTTCGGTTGAATCGGCTTGAGATCTTTATCCAGCATCACCTCATCCGAGGAGACGCCAGTGGCGCTTTCCGGCACTTCCTGCACCGTGATGCGCGCCCACGGAATATCCACTTTGCCATCCAGATTGAAGGCGGCTGGCGTGGCTTCAAACACCAGATCTGGCGAGACATCCATACGCACCATCGGTGGCACGGTGACGCGAATACGGTTGCCCTGCGCAGTGATACGCGCTCGCCAGTTATCCAGCTGGCTCCAGTCGGCATTGCCGCCCAGATTGAGGTTGCCCTGCGTCGTCTGTAACAGGCCGTTAAGCGTCGAACTCATGCCATTGAACACCATGTTCAGATTGGCGGAGGTGAGTGTGACCGGCATAAAGCTGGCCTGCACGTTGACATCGCTCAACCCCAACTGGCCAAACACCTGCGGCTGTTGCAGTGTGCCGCCCAGACGCAAGTTGCTGTTGAGGTTGCCTTTAATCTTTTCACCTTGCATCAACGCCGGGTTGAACATCGCCAGCGACAGATTGCTGATACCGATATTACCTGACAGCTGGCGACGGGTTTGCGGATCGGCAATCTGCACATTACCGCTCAGCTGGCCGTTGTTGACGATGTGAATCAGCCAATCGAGTTGGGCACGACCGTTGCGCATCGCGGCATTCAGGTTAAGCGTGTCAAAGGCGATCGGCAGCGTGTTGCCCTGCACGTCTTGTTCGACTTTCACGCCGTTACCTTTCAGCGAGACCGTACCGGTTGGCAGCGCGCCGTCGGCGGTCCAGTTCACACGCGCATCCCCACTGAATACGCCATTAAGCTTGGTGGCATCCGTGAGGAAAGGTTTGATCATCGCCAGATCAAAACGGTTCAGCACCACATGAGCATGACCGCTGGCCCCGGCTTCAATCGGCTCGGGTACGCACAGTTGCGCGTTCGGGTTCTGCCAGCAGTGTGGACCGATGGTGGCGGTCTGCTTAGTGTTGAGGTAATCAATCGCCATCGCACGCGTCAGACGCCATTCGCCGACCGGGGTATCAAAGTGCGTGTTGTTGAGATTGCCCTGCCAGCGTTCGGTTTTGCGATCAAAGCTGCCGTTGAGCGCCAACTGGCCAGAGACCGGTTCGCCCTCGACGTTCAGTTTGAGCTGATGCTGCTTCTCGTTGCCGTCAGCGTTCAGCGTCAACAGATTGATCTTCAGCGCATCCTGTTGCAGTTGTTCGACGCGCAACTGCAGCTTGCCGGCGATCTGATCGCTGGATTTCACATCACCTTCCAGCGCCACACGACGAATCTGCAGTTGCTGCCAGCGCAAGCCGGTTGCCGTGAGATCGGCCAGTAGCTGCGGTGCCTGCAAGGTGCCGCGTGCTTTTACCGTGCCTTTCGCCACGCCACCGAGACCCGGCAGTGCGTTATCCAGGTGCGGTGCATCGATATTGGCATCCAGGTTGAGCGTGTCGCCCAGTTCACCTTTCACGTCCAGATGGTTGCGGCCCAGCACGATATTAATGCCCGGGATTTTCCACTGGTTATAGCTGTTGCCGGTGAGTGAGCCATTGGCGCTGACGGCGTTCTGCTTCACGTTCCCTTTCAGCTCCAGCTGCGGCACGCTCAGCTGCCAGCTTCCGCCGTACAGGCTGCCACGCGTGGCGATTTTGCCGTCGAGTTTGGCAGGCCAATCCGGGTACTGTTTGGCGGTGTTGATACCGGAGAGCGTCAGTTCGCTGCGCCAGCTGATGGCTTTGCTCCAGTCCACCAGCGCGGTTAAATCAACGTTACCCTGCAGTGCCGCCACGCGCAGCTTGTCCAGACTGAACTGCTGCACGTTGCCTTTGCCATCAAGCGCAATGGTCGCCGGCGGCACGGCTTCGCCTTTCACAGCGGTGCGCAGTGACATCACATAATCAGTGGCTTTGCCTTTAAACTGATAATCGAGGTTATCCGCCTGATACTGCACCGGGCCGGTAAGCGGCCAGCGCAATTCCGGGCTGGTGAGTTTCAGTGACAGTGGCAGACCCGCCACCGCCGGTTGTGCTGCGGCATCCAACTGTGCGCGGACCGGGCCCGAGAGATTCAGCCCCAGCTTCAGTTCTTCACGCATCGCACCGCTAAGGTTCATTTTGATCTTCTCGCCCTTGATCGGATCGAGATTCAGCGATCCATTCAGCGCAAAATTCACTGGCCAGTTATCCGCCAGTTGCGCATCACCGCTGGCATTCACCTGCCCTTGCGGTGAATCGATGTCAAAGGTTTCTAACTGAAGATGGCGGTCAGCGGTTTTGGCTTTCAGCAACAGACGGGTAATCGACACATCGGTATCGCCGGTCAGGCGCAGCTGTTCGCCGAGCAGCTCCTGAACGGTAATATCCAGCGGCAGCTGGAAGTCAGGCAGTTCGGGTAACAGCGGTTTGGCAAACATCTCTTGCAGCGTTTCACCCAAGGGTTTCTCATCCGGCTGCGGCTGTTGCACTTTCGGCTGCACCACTTGCTCATCAACCACTTTCGCCGCCTTCGGCAGCGCTATCAGCAGGCTTTGAATATGCGTTGGGGTTAACGTCAGCGCGCGACCCTGCCAGTTGAGGCCGGTGGTGAAGTCCAGCAGCGAGATGGATGTGTCATCCACTTTGACGTTGATGTTATGCAGCCCGACCTTGCTGAGCGTTATCGGATACGGCGTGGTCAGGTTGGTGCTACCGCTCTCTTCCTGCGGCGGTGGTGCAGCGGCCGGGGCCATTTTCTTGCTGTCGACCACCACGCTGACATCCTGCAAGCCGATGTCATTCACGCACACCGACGAGTGCAGCAGGCAATTCAGGTTGAGCGCCAAATGGAAGCGTCCAGCATCCACGCTGACGCCCGGCATCTCATACTTCACCCCACTCAGCGTCAGATCGCGCCAGCCACCTTCGACTTTGTTTATAGATAAACCAGGCACCCAGCGATCGGCACCTTTCAGCACCAGATGCAATCCGGGTGTGGTGCCAATCAGAAATGCCACACTGCCAAACAGCACCACCAGAAAAATACCGAATCCAATCAGGACCTTTTTCCACAGCTTCATAGTTCAGGCCCCAGTCCTACATAGAATTGCAAACCATGTTCCTTGTCATCGCCAATCGGCCGTGCGATATCAAATTTGATTGGCCCGACCGGAGAAGCCCAGCGCACGCCAACACCAGCACCGGTTTTAAAATCACTCTGTTTGATGTCGTTTACCGCTTCACCGGAATCGACAAACACCGCGCCCCACCACTTGCCGGTTACGTTGTATTGATACTCCAGCGAGCCGGTGGCCATTTTGGAGGCACCGGTCAGCTTGCCGTCACTGTCGCGTGGCGAGACATCTTTGTATTTATAGCCGCGAATACTGCGGTCGCCCCCGGCGAAGAAGCGCAGATCCGGCGGAACTTTGTCGAAGTCGTTGGTCTCGATCCAGCCCAGGTTACCGCGTACCACAAAGCGATTTTTCTCGCCCAGCATACGGATCCAGACGTTTTGCGCCTGCAGGATCAGGAAGTCGACATCCGATCCCCAGGTGGTATCGGAGACATCGACGGAATAACGCTGCGAATCGCCCCAGGTCGGCATCAAGCCACCGCGTGAACGCGTGCGGCTCAAACTCACGCCCGGATAGAGCAGCATGGTGGTGTTGGTGACACTGCCTTGGGTGAAGTGATCGAGACTCCACTTTAGGTTAACCGCGCGCTGCCAGCCAGAGCTGCTGTCCCAGTTACGCGACACGCCCAGCGTGGTGGTATCGGCTTTGGTGTCGTTGAGATCGGTACGCTTTAAACCACCCGAGAAGGTGTAATACTGCTCCAGCGGGCTTTTCAGCAGCGGCACTTTATAGCTGAGATCGAGCTGCTGCTCGGGAGCGGAAATATAGGAGCTGGCGGTGAGGCTGTGGCCGCTGCTATTAATCCACGGCTTTTTCCACGTCCCTTTCAGACGCGGTCCGACATCCGTGGAATAGCCGACACCGGCTTCGATGGTGTTTTCAACGCGTGGCGAAACGGCGGCATTCAGCGGCAGCACTTTGGTCTGACGACCTTTGTCGAATTCCGGGGCAACGACCACCGAGTTAAACCAGCCCGTGGCTGACAAGCGGCGGTTTAATTCCGCCAGATCGCGCGAGCTGTAAGGGTCGCCCTTTTTGAACGGCACCAGATTCCGCAGATAGGCTTCGTTGATTTGCGAGCCCTGGAAGCTGACATCGCCAAAACGGTAGCGCGGGCCACTGTCGTAATCGATATCCCAGAATGCTTCGCGTCTTTCGACCGAAACGCCAAGCTGGCTTTGCTTAAAGTCACCGTCGAAGTAACCATTACGCAGTGCCAGGCTGGAGAAGCCATTTTTAAATGTGTCGTATTCGCCGTGATTGAGTTGGGTGCCGACTTTCGGCGTGCCCTGCTTCACCCAGGCTTTATAATCATCATCGTTCTTCGCGGCACCTTCGACCACGATGTGGCTGCCACCGATTTTCACCGGTTCGCCCGGCTTAACGTGGGCGATCAGCACCGGTCGACCGCCCTGCGGCGGCGCGGGACGTGATTCGAAATCGATTTCGGGTTCGTAATAACCGAGTGCCCGCAAGCCTTCTTTAATCGCCTGCGAGACACGCGCCTGGAAGCGCCCATCACTCGACACTTCGTCAGTTCCAATGGTGGACAAGCGCGCCCTGACGTTCTTCTGTAAATCCCCGGTTAGCCCTTCCAGCTGCAAGCGCACTTTCGCTGCCTCAACGGCAGGTGCAGCAAGCAACAGGCTGGCCAAACAATAAATATGCAATCGCGGCACGCGTACTCCTGTTAATAATGCCTGCCCCTTATTCCGCAGGGGCGTTATTTCTCATCGGAGGCTATCACCACCACTCGCTTACCCATCAGCATAGCCGCTCTTTTTGGCGGATGGCTGAGGAAAAATGGTCACTAAGCCAAATCATTTCCTATTGTCGGTAAATGGAGGTGGCGATACAACACCGAAGCCGCACTTCTGCGACTGAGGGGAGTGCACTCGGATTATTCCGACCTCCTTGTGCGCGCCTCTGGCGGCGGCATAAGCGCTGCTGCTATAATCAGCACCCAGCAGGCATGACCTGCTTTCCTTTCTGCCCCGACGTTAACGTTCCTTGTCGAAATGGCGCAGACATTTTTGGCACGGATAGCCCTGTATGACAGGCGAATACTGGATGTTCTCCTGCGCTGCCCAGGCCAAAAATGACAAGTGATTAACCCAACGGATCTTTTATGCTCGATAGCTTACTTGTCATTCTTTTACTGATTGTGATCAGTTCATTCTTTTCTCTTTCTGAGATCTCGCTGGCGGCTGCCCGTAAGATCAAACTTAAACTGCTGGCCGATGAAGGCAACATCAATGCGCAGCGCGTGCTGAAAATGCAGGAACAGCCTGGCATGTTCTTCACCGTGGTGCAGATTGGCCTCAATGCAGTGGCCATCCTCGGTGGTATTGTCGGCGATGCCGCGTTTTCCCCCGCCTTCAGCAGTTTATTTAGCCGCTTTATGGCCCCTGAACTGGCCGATCAGCTCAGCTTTATCTGTTCCTTCACTGTGGTCACCAGCCTGTTTATTTTGTTTGCCGATTTAACGCCGAAGCGTGTGGGGATGATCGCGCCGGAAGCGGTGGCGCTGCGCATCATCAATCCGATGCGCTTCTGCTTGCTGGTGATGCGTCCGCTGGTGTGGCTGTTTAACGGGCTGGCCAACGTGTTTTTCCGCATCTTCAAGCTGCCGATGGTGCGTAAAGACGACATCACCTCCGACGATATTTACGCGGTGGTGGAAGCCGGTGCACTGGCTGGGGTGCTGCGTAAACAGGAACACGAACTGATCGAAAATGTGTTTGAGCTGGAATCGCGTACCGTGCCGTCTTCGATGACGTCACGCGAGAACGTAGTGTGGTTTGATCTGCACGAAGATGAAAACAGCCTCAAAACCAAAATCGCCCAGCATCCGCACTCTAAATTCCTGGTATGTGATGGCGACATCGATCATATCGTCGGTTATGTCGATTCCAAAGAGCTGCTGCTGCGCGTGCTGGGCAATCAGAGCCTGACCCTGAGCAGCGGCGTGCAGATTCGCTCTGCGCTGATTGTGCCGGACACGTTAACGCTCTCTGAAGCGCTGGAAAGCTTTAAAACTGCTGGCGAAGACTTCGCGGTAATCATGAATGAATACGCGCTGGTGGTGGGGATCATTACCCTCAACGACGTGATGACCACGCTGATGGGTGATTTGGTCGGCCAGGGTCAGGAAGAGCAGATTGTGGCACGTGATGAGAACTCATGGCTGGTTGAAGGCGGCACACCGATTGATGACGTGATGCGCGTGCTGGATATCGATGATTTCCCGCAGTCCGGCAACTATGAAACCATTGGCGGTTTCATGATGTACATGCTGCGCAAAATCCCGAAACGCACTGATTTCGTCAAGTTCTCAGGTTACAAGTTTGAAGTGGTAGATATCGACAGTTATCGCATCGATCAACTGCTGGTGACGCGTATTGACGATCGTCCGCCGGTGCTGAGTGTGACGAAGAGCGCCACTGATGAGCTGGAGTCGCCATAGTACCGGGCGGCAGAAAAAAACAAGGCGCGATTTCTCGCGCCGCTACTGAGGGCGCCTGATTATATGGCGCCCTTTCTTTTTACTGCTTAGTTGTACTCGGCTTGCAAACGCAGGACCTGGCGGTTGATCTCGGACATCACGCTAAGGTGCTGTTTATCTTTGACGCGGGGCAACATCACTTTGCCTTTATCGAACTCAAACGCGCCAACATCCTTGATATACAACCTTCCTTTAAAAAGCGTTTTTACGTATTTCGCAATTTGCAGCGGATTATAGCGCTGGAAGATTTTCATACTGTCTAACTCCTGAACAGATGTACTACGCTTCGTCGTTGCCAAATCCGGTACGAACCCATGAAGCGCAAATGAGGCATAACTATAGAACATCAATCGTTACGTATGTTCCGAAAAGGTGAATTTTTTACTGAATTGACACAATATTACAGAACACTCTGTTATGCCGCTCACAAAACCCAGTATAAACCTTCACTCATTAAGGAATTGTGGCGTGGGTTGCAAAGCTGTTAACTCATCGCGACAGGCGCATCATCCACACCTAATATTGCAAAAACATGAATAACTGGTCGGATCACTAAGGAGTATCACCATGCGTTTGGCACACTCTGTGTTAGCCCTGGCACTGCTGGTTCCCAGCCTTGTCTCAGCCCATGCTTTTAAGATCGGCGATCGTGTTCCGCCAGTGGGCGTGAGCGACAGAGGCGAACTGCTTTATCAACAAGATAAGTTTAGCTACCAACCGTGGAATAGCGCGCAGCTGAGTGGAAAAGTGCGTGTGATCTTACATATTGCCGGGCGTTCTTCGGCCAAAGAACAGAATGCCGCGCTGATTGAAGCGATCAAAGCGGCGAAATTCCCGCATGACCGTTACCAGACTACCACCATTGTGAACACCGACGATGCGATTCCCGGCACGGGGATGTTTGTGCGCAGCAGTATTGAGAGCAACAAGCAGCAATATCCGTGGTCGCAATTTATCGTCGACAGCAATGGCAACGTGCGTAAGGTCTGGCAGTTGGAGAAAGGGGGTTCGGCAATTGTGGTACTGGATAAGACCGGGCATGTGCGATATGCCAAAGAGGGTGCACTTACCCAGGATGAGGCGCAGCAGGCGATGAAACTCATCCGTGAGCTGTTGCAGTAAAAACGGAGGTCGCCATTAATGGCGACCCTGTGTTGCCCGGCTTGTGTTCTATATTCATCCCGGAATAAATAGCGAAAACACAGGCTGCTTTCGCAAGGTACGCGTCTGGAACTAAAACAGCGAGACGCGGAACCCCGGATTCAGGAAGGATTCGCGTGGTGTGTAGTCGAGAGTTTTACCCTGCCAGTCATGCACGTGGGCTCCAGCCGCAATCGCCACCGCGTGACCTGCTCCGGTATCCCAAATATTGGTTGGCCCGAAGCGCGGATAGAGCTGCGCTTTGCCTTCCGCCACCAGACAGAATTTCAGTGAAGAGCCAATTGCCGTGGTTTGATGTTCGCCTAACTGCGTCAGATACTCTTTCAGCTCTTCATCTTTATCCGCATGCGAACGGCTGACAACCACCAGCAGTGGACGCGCCTCGCGCACCTGAATCTGCGTTTTATGTCCGCCCTCTTCTTTCCAGGCTTTGCCTTCAGCTGCCGAATACATCACACCCAACGCGGGCGCATAGACCACACCTAGCACCGGTTTGCCGTTTTCAATCAGGGCAATATTGACGGTGAATTCACCGTTGCGCTTGATGAACTCTTTGGTGCCATCCAGCGGATCCACCAGCCAATATTTTTTCCAGTTCTGACGCACCGCCCAGCTCGGCGGATCTTCCTCTGATAACACCGGCACGTCTGGAGATAGTGCGGCCAACCCTTCCACGATGACTTTGTGCGCCGCGAGATCGGCAGCTGTTACCGGCGAATCATCTGACTTGCGCGTCACATCCATCGGCTGCTCACCCGCATAGACATGCATAATCGCATCGCCTGCTTCACGCGCCAGTTGGCTAATTTTATCTAACATTATTCACCTCTTTTCCGCTGATTCTGCCTGTCAGACATCAACAGCTCACCTCTACACATTTTAGCAGTTGTGTTCCCATGCTTTGCGGCTGAACTGTCTGAAACGGCAATCTATATGATTATCAATACCATAGTTCATAGATGACGGCTATGGCGCGATGCTGATTCCCTTTCTAGCGGACAGCGAAGCCTGCTGATGCGTGAAAGTCTGAGACACATCACAAATTGAAATGATAATTCGTCATTGTTTTACATTATTTTGAGAGGCCCATTTGATCAGACAAGGAGCAAATCATGTTCAAAGCGAGCATGTCGTTACTGGCGCTGTGTGTGACGGCGGCCACGGTGCAAGCCGCTACAGTGGATCTGCGCATTCTGGAAACCACCGATCTGCACAGTAATATGATGGATTTCGATTACTACAAAGACACACCAACTGAGAAATTTGGCCTGGTGCGCACCGCCACGCTGATTCAACAGGCACGCGCAGAAGCAAAAAACAGTGTGCTGGTCGATAACGGCGACATCATTCAGGGCAGCCCGCTGGGCGATTACATGGCGGCTAAGGGGCTGAAAAAAGGCGATGTGCACCCAGTATATAAAGCGATGAATACGCTGGATTACGCAGTAGGCAACTTAGGCAATCACGAATTTAATTACGGCTTACCCTATCTGCAGAAAGCGATTGCCGGGGCACGCTTTCCCTATGTGAATGCCAACATTATCGATGAAAAGAGCGGAAAACCGCTGTTTAACCCCTATCTCATCAAAGAAACCACCGTTACCGACCGCAGCGGTAACCTGCATCGCTTAAAAATTGGCTACATCGGCTTCGTTCCACCGCAGATTATGGTGTGGGATCGCAACAATCTACAGGGCAAAGTGCGTGTTGATGACATCACGGAAACAGCGAAGCGCTATGTGCCGGAAATGCGCGCAAAAGGTGCTGAAATAATCATCGCCATTCCGCACTCAGGTCTAAGCAGTGAGCCCTATCACGCCATGGCAGAGAATTCCGTCTACTACCTCAGCCAGGTGCCGGGGATTAACGCCATTATGTTTGGTCACGCGCATGCGGTGTTCCCCAGTAAAGAGTTCGCGGCCATTCAGGGCGCTGACATTGCACAGGGCACACTAAACGGTGTTCCTTCTGTGATGCCCGGCATGTGGGGCGATCACCTCGGCGTGGTCGATCTGGTGCTGAATAACGAAAGCGGCAAGTGGCAGGTCATGCAGGGCAAGGCTGAAGCGCGGCCCATTTACGATCCGGTTGCTAAAAAATCACTGGCCGCAGAAGACAGCGGTCTGGTGAAAGTGCTGGAGCAGGATCACCGTGCCACGCGTGAGTTTGTTGCTAAGCCTATCGGTAAATCCGCCGATGTGATGTACAGCTATCTGTCGCTGGTGCAGGACGATCCCACTGTGCAGATCGTCAATAATGCGCAGCGCGCCTATGTTGAGCACTTTATTCAGGGCGATCCCGATCTTGGTCGCCTGCCAGTGCTTTCCGCTGCCGCACCGTTTAAAGCCGGTGGCCGTAAAAACGATCCCGCCAGCTACACCGAAGTAGAGAAAGGTGAACTGACCTTCCGCAATGCCGCCGATCTGTATCTTTATCCGAATACCCTGGTGGTGATGAAAGTCACCGGTGCACAGGTGAGAGAGTGGCTGGAATGCTCAGCCGCGCAGTTTAATCAGATCGATCCGCACAGCAGTAAACCGCAAGCGCTAATTAACTGGGATTTCCGCACCTATAACTTCGACGTGATTGATGGCGTCGATTACCAAATCGATGTGACGCAGCCTGCACGCTATGACGGCGAATGTACGTTGATTAACAAAGACGCTTCACGCATTAAGGATCTGACATGGCAGGGTAAGCCCATCGACCCTAATGCGGTATTCCTCGTCGCCACTAACAACTATCGTGCTTACGGCGGGAAGTTTGCCGGCACCGGCGATAAATACGTGGCGTTTGCTTCACCAGATGAGAACCGTTCAGTGGTCGCGGCTTATATCAGCAGCGAAACCAAAGTACACGGCGAAGTGAAACCGCAGGCCGATCATAACTGGCGTTTAGCGCCGATTCACAGTGATACGCCGCTGGATATTCGCTTTGAAACGGCACCGGGCGAGAAAGCCACGCAGTTTATTGAGAAGTACGCTGATTATCCGATGAAAGCCGTGGGCAGTGACGAGATCGGTTTTGCGATTTGGCAGGTAGATTTGCAGAAGCAGTAACAGGCTATAGCCGGGCTGCCAAATGAAGGGAGGGCACCCGGCTTTGATGCATCACCGCGAGCACAATAATTCCCTGTTGGATTGCCTGGTAATAAATCATATGACTCACAAAGGGAAAACTGAGTACACCTTCGGCGAGATCGGACGCTCTGCTGATCCCCATCGTCGGTAGTTCAGACAGCGTGTGCAATGTGCGCTGCAAACGTCTCAAGTATTGATGAGACTGCGCTTCGCCCCAGTGCTGCAAGGTGAACTGACGAATATCGACAAGATCCTGCCGCGCTTCATCCGTGAGCTGAAATTTGGCCATTTAATCCAGTAATTGATTGAAAAATGTTTCACCGTCTGTCAGTCGTCCGTTGGCAACGTCTTCCCTGGCTCGGGCAATTTTTTCCTGCAAAAACTGCTGCTTCATGAGTTCAATTGCCTGAAACTCTTCAGCAGATATGACAACAGCGACAGGTTTTCCGTTCCGACTGATTTGTACCGGTTCACGCTGAGCTTTGAGAAGCATATCCCCAAATTGGGTTTTAGCTTCGTTGGCAGAGAGTAAATACATTTCGCACCTTCCGCTTAAATCGTTCGATTCGCTCATTGTATTAGTCAATTGGGTAAAGATCAGCCAGATTTACAAACAAAAAACCGGCATTTACGCCGGTTTTAATGAATTGCTGAATGCTTACAGAATTTCCAGCAGCTCGACTTCGAACACCAGGGTGCTGAATGGCGGGATGGATGCGCCAGCACCGCGTTCGCCGTAGGCGAGGTTTTGTGGAATCACTAATTCCCACTTAGAACCCACTGGCATCAGGGTCAGCGCTTCAATCCAGCCAGCGATTACGCCGCTTACCGGGAATTCAGCCGGTTCGCCACGTGCCACTGAGCTATCAAACACTGTACCGTCGATCAGCTTGCCAGTGTAGTGCACACGGACACGATCCTGACGCGATGGGATTGGGCCATCGCCTTGAGTGATCACGCTGAACTGCAGACCAGATTCAGTGCTGCTCACGCCTTCACGCTGCGCATTCTGCTCCAGGAATTTATGGCCTTCAGCCGCCATGGCTTCCACACGCTCACGGCGAACGCCTTCTGCACGTTCGTGCACTTCACGCAGCGCGCGATGTACCACATCAACAGGCACAGCCGGTGAGTTCCCTTCCAGCGCATCGCGCAGACCTGCGAGCAGTGCTTCCGGCTGCAGACCCTGCAGTCCAGATTCCTGCAGCTGCTGGCCGACCTGTAAACCGATACCGTAACTTGCTTGTGATTCGACGCTGTCGAATGAAGGGGTGGTCATCTTGATTCCTTAATCCCGGAGAAAATAGAAACGGCAGCATAACAGCGCAGGCGGCTGGCGTAAAATCTGCAGCGCCGCAGATGACATTTCTCAGCGAAAGAGAAACAATACGCAGGTCAAATTTTTCAATGCTGGCAGGCACTTCGTGCCCGCATTGCCCATACTATAGCTGTGGCAACGTTTTCGTCGTACAGCGCTAAGAAAGAGAGAATACATGGGCCAGATTGCCCCACGACGCCGCAGGACGCGCGCACCGCGTGCTTTTACTTTATCGAGGTTGCAACGTTGGCTGCCGCAATTTCCGCGCAAGGCCGCCAGCGAGGAGGATTCACGAATGGCTTCTGGTACCCCTTCCCGCGTTCCCGCCGTGCTGCTGCGCGTCTGGCATCTGCTGGATGATGTGCGCTGGATGAACCCACTGCCGGCCTTCCATCGTCGTGGCATTGTGATTGCCTTGCTGGTTCTGCTATTAGCGTTTCTTTGGCCAAGCAGTACGCCGCAATATCCGATTGAGCGCCCGGCAGATAACAGCAGCAAAGAGGTGCCGTTGCAGGCGGAGATTTACGACAACAAGCAGCCGCAGAACACCCAACCGAAAACCGATTCTCAGGGTGAGTGGCACAACTATACGGTGGCATCAGGTCAGACGCTGGCACAGCTGTTCCGCGACAATAATCTGCCGGTGAATGATGTGTTTGCGATGGCACGCGTCGAGGGTGACGATCAGCCGCTTAGCGCATTGAAGAATGGCCAGCAGGTGAAGGTTCGTCAGAACGCGCAAGGCGTGGTGACAGGATTAACGGTGGATGGCAGCAACGGCCCGGTGTTATTTACTCGCCAGCCAGACGGCAGCTTTATCCGCGCTCAGTAAATCGCAGATACAAAAACGCCGGCACAGGGCCGGCGTTTTCGCGTTACCGAGTAAAAAATTACTCAGCCACTACATTCACAACCAGTTTAGCGAATACTTCGCTATGAACCTGGAAGTCAACTTCGTGCTCACCGGTAGAACGCAGAACGCCGTTTGGCAGACGCACTTCGCTCTTAGCCACTTCAACGCCAGCTGCAGTCACTGCATCAGCGATGTCGCGAGTACCGATTGAACCGAACAGTTTACCTTCGTCGCCTGATTTAGACGCGATGGTAACGGTGCCCAGTGCATTGATTTTCTCTGCACGTGCGTTAGCAGCAGCCAGAACGTCAGCCAGTTTGGCTTCCAGTTCAGCGCGACGCGCTTCGAAGAACTCAACGTTTTTCTTGGTAGCAGGAACAGCTTTGCCCTGTGGAACCAGGAAGTTACGAGCGTAGCCCGCTTTAACGTTAACCTGATCACCCAGGCTGCCCAGGTTTGCTACTTTATCAAGCAGAATAACTTGCATTACCTTATCCTCTTAAAGTCGTTAATGGACAACTACCAATTACTGATGACGATCAGTGTATGGCAGCAGGGACAGGTAGCGAGCGCGCTTGATGCAACGAGCGAGCTGACGCTGGTATTTTGCACGAGTACCGGTGATACGGCTCGGGACAATTTTACCGCTTTCGGTAATGTAGTTTTTCAGTGTAGCGATGTCTTTGTAATCAATCTCTACAACGCCTTCCGCGGTGAAACGGCAGAATTTGCGACGACGGAAATAACGTGCCATTTGGCTAGTCTCCAGAATCTATCAATTCAATCTGCTCGGCATGTAACACCATTCTGCTCTGACCATTGCGTGCCTGATGGCAGCTAATGAAACCTTCGAGAACGAGTTGCGTACCGACCGTTATATGTTGAGTAATCACCTGATGGGTGCTGCCGCTGATAATCACCGGCATCTGACACCAGGCTTGCCGGTGAAAACCGGCCTCCTCCTGCACAGAACGGTGCTCAAGCACGAACTGGCAGTGAGGAATCCCTGACGGACTGACTTTTCGAACTGGCGTCTTGCACACAGTGCCTGACAGGCGCAGTCGATTTGCCGTCATGTCGGATTACTCTTCAGAATCCCCAGCATCTGAGTCATCTGATGATTCGTTAGCGAAGTCTTCGCGACGATCACGACGCTCATCTTTCGCTTTAACCATCGGAGATGCTTCAGTTACCGCGTGCTTAACGCGCATAACCATGCTGCGGATAACGGCGTCGTTGAAGCGGAAGTTAGTTTCCAGCTCGTCAATCACTTCCTGCGGTGCTTCTACGTTCAGCAGAACATAGTGAGCTTTGTGCAGTTTGTTGATTGGGTAAGCCAGCTGACGGCGGCCCCAGTCTTCCAGACGGTGAATCGTGCCCTGTGCACCGGTGATAGCACCAGTGTAACGCTCGATCATACCTGGAACCTGTTCGCTCTGGTCAGGATGGACCATAAATACGATTTCGTAATGACGCATCGATAGCTCCTTACGGATTATTCAGCCTCCTGTCGGGGTCAGCTGCGGCCCATGGAAGCAAGGAACGTTATAGGTTGTGAATCATTTAAATGAAACACACCTCTGAATGCAGCTGAAAAATTGACGCGTAATCATACTGGCGTCCCCCTGGAAACTCAAGCGCACAATTCATCAAATCACTTGGGTCATGCCAGTTAAGCGCACCTTTTGTGCTAAGGATTAAGATTCAGCAGGTTAGCGAAGGTTTGTTCAAAATTGCTGATGGAGGCGTTCAACAGGGCGATCTGGCATCAATGTGGCGAAGAACTAAACTATTTACAGGCGCAACGGTTTGGCTTATTCGCGGCGTCTGAGAGTGCAATCCCTGGAGTGAGGAGTCGAATATGAAAACCATCATTTTCGCCACTTTACTGGGTCTCTTCCTGTCTCCACCCGCTTTCGCCAGCTCCGCTGACTACGCGCAGCAGATGAGAAGTAACAGCAGCAATGCGGCTTCAGGCTATGTCTATGTCAACCGGCTGGATGCGCCTGGCAGTAACCCAGTCAGTGCGAATACCAGTGCAGCAGATCGTCTGTCTTCACAACTGTAAATCGGATGACGTAACGGGCTGGCTCACTTTGCCAGCCCGAGTTGTTTCTACAGCTGATGTTTGAAAAAACTCACCAGTGCAGTCAGGGCTGAAGGCGTGATTTTGTGGCCGATGTGCTTTTCCGACAGGTAGGTCATTTTTTCGTTCAACGCGGCTTCACGCAGCGCTTTCTCCAGCCGGACGGTTTCAGCGAACGGCACCACTTCATCGGCTTCACCGTGCCATAACAGCAGCGGGCGATTGGCCAGCTTATCCAGTTGCTGGCTGGGATCGTAAGGTGCCAGCGGCGCGAGGCGAGCAGCGAAGGCCTCTTTCTGCTCTGGCGTGCGCGCCACCAGCGGTGGGAACAGCGTATGGCTGAGCTGCATAAAGTAACCGGAACCCATCATACAAGCGACGCTATGAATCTGCGGATAGCGCACCATCGCGCCCAACGCGGTCATGCCGCCCATCGAAGCACCAGCCACTGCAAAGCGCTCATCGGCAATCAAATCTTTCTCACGCAGCGCCGCTTCTAACTGTGGTACTTCGTCGATGTTCTGTTTGAGGATCTCCCAGAAGTGCGTCATACGCGCTTCGGTATCGCCGTTGTAGCGCGCGCCGTGCATGTCGGCATCCGGCATCACGACGCGAAACCCAGCCTGCGCCAGCGCCACCGCGAAGTAGCTGTACACTTCTTTGGATGAGGTAAAGCCGTGATAAAACAGGATGGTGGGTAACCGTGCCTGCCGCTGCCCGGCAGGAGCCGCATGAATACACTCAATACCTGCCAGGTTTTCCGTTGCCAACTCAATCATACCGCCTCCGTTGAGAATGATTATCACCCGTCACAGTGTAAGCGCTGAGCGACAAAACGCGAGCGACTTCACATTTAATCAGAATAATTTCTGTACTAAACCTTTTGCCGCATTTGCCGTTGATCTTGTACCCCTCCAATAGTCTTGAAATAGGTACTTTATGAAGCGTCTCTCTCTCAGCGCCATGGGTCTCGGCATTAAACTGTCTGTATTGACGTCTTTAAGCGTGGCGATTGTGCTGTTTACCCTGACCCTAACCCTGAGTCATAACGCGGCCCGTCAACTGGAGCAGCTGGCGACTGACGATATGCAGAATCAGGTGCTGGGCATTAATGAAATGGCCACCATGTTTAACGCCACGTTGTCTGAAGAAGTGGCGAACTACACCAAACTTTTCCAGAGCTTCTTGCCCAAGCGCTTTAGTCGTGATGAGAACGATCGCATTCAGGTCGGCGAATTCAGCACGCCTACGCTGCGCGCCGGGCTGAAAACCCTCAACCTCGATCAAATCGCGGTGGATGATTTTCTCGATCGCACCGGTGCGGTGTCGACCATCTTTGTGCGTGACGGTGAAGACTATGTTCGTATCGCCACCTCGCTGAAAAAAGAGGATGGCAATCGTGCCATTGGCACCAGACTTGACCGGAGCAGCGCAGCCTGGCGTAGCGTTAATCAGGGCGAAGTTTATCGCGGACTGGCCACGCTATTTGGCCATCGTTATATCACCCAGTATCAGCCGGTGCAGGATGAGAGCGGCGCGGTGATCGCCATTCTGTTCGTTGGCGTACAGATCGATACGCAATACGCCCTGATGCGCGACAAAGTGCTGGCACGCCATCTCGGCGACAGTGGCAACTTCTTTGTGTTGAACGGTGCCGCCGGCAGCACGCAGGGACAGTATCTGTTTGATCGTCAATCAGAAGGCAAATTGCCGCGTTGGGATCAGACCGTCCAGCAGCAACTGTTAACCCAGCCCAAAGGGTTAATGAGTATTGAACTCGATGGCGAGACTAAGTTATTGGCGTGGCAGCAACTGCCGGGCTGGAACTGGATTATTGCCGGAGAAGTGAGTCGTGCCAGCCTGCTGGCCCCGATAACCCAGAGCCGTAACCTGTTTATCGTCATTGGGCTTGCCCTGGTGATCGCTTTCGCCGTGGGCTTTATCTGGTATAGCCGACGCGCCATTACGCGCCCGTTGCAGCAGGTGATTCATCTGGCGGAGCAGTATGCGGCCGGTAATTTGCAAGCGCATCTTGATTCCACCCGCCGTGATGAAATTGGTCAACTGGTAGCGGCGATTAACGGCATCGGCGATGGGCTGGAAAAAGTGGTGAGTCAGGTTCGCTATGCGGCACGCGATATCAGCCGTGGCACTGACACCATCGCTGCCAGTAGCTCCAGCATCAGTGAACAGATCAGCCGCCAGGCGAGTAGCGTGGAAGAGACCTCTGCCAGCATGGAGCAGTTTGGTGCCACCGTGGCGCAAACCGCGGCCAACGTGCGTCAGGCGATGGCGCTGGTCGGTGAAGCGGCCAACACCGTTGATCAAGGCGGCAGTACGGTGGCACGCTCGGTCGAAACTATGGCGGAGATCCGCGTGGCTTCACAGAGCATCGCCGATATCACCCATGTGATTGAATCGATCGCTTTCCAGACCAATATTCTGGCACTAAACGCGGCGGTGGAAGCGGCGCGTGCCGGTGAGCATGGCAAAGGCTTTGCCGTGGTCGCAGCGGAAGTCCGTGCGCTGGCGCAGCGCAGTGCCAATGCGGCTAAAGAGATCGATAACTTGATCGCCACCTCCATCGATAAAGTAGCGGCTGGCCATGCGCTATCCGAGCAAACGCGCGATGCAATGCAGCATATCGTCAGCCATATTGAGCAGGTGAAAACGCTGATGGGCGAGATCAATATCGCCGCACAAGAGCAGGCAGCGGGCATTGGTCAGGTTAATCTGGCAATGAATCATATTGGCCAGGCGACGCACCAAAGCAGCGATATGATCACCCAATCGGAAACCACCGCACAGACACTAAGCCAGCAAGGTCATCATTTGACGCAGCTGGTGAGTGTTTTTCATCTGAAAGACTGATGTGAACGGGGAAGATGGCCTAAACTGGAGCCATCTTCCTTTTCAGGAGCGTGTTATGCATCGCTTTTTACTGGTGTTGAGCCTATTACTAACCGGATGTGCTGCGTTTAAAACCACGCCGGAAGCCCCACCGCCGCCCACCAGCCACGCGCAGGAGATTAGTCGTGCGCAAAGTTATGGCTTGCGCAAGCTGGGCAATATTACGGTCTCTACCCGTGGTTCACCGGATGATGCCCAGCGCGCACTGGCCGCACGCGCGAATCAGGCGGGTGCGGTTTACTATCAAATCCTGATGCTGGATGAAACCACGCTGCCCGGTTTTTGGTACGGCACTGCGATTCTCTATGGTGCGCCTTCAGCCAGCGCTGGCGCGCAACAGTAAGCGTGTGCAGAGGTCGTCACTCAACGAACGTCGCCCCCGCATATCCAGGTGTTGATCGCACCAGCCATCAGCCAACGGCGGTTCTGCCACTTTTAATAGAATCGCCGCGCTCGCCAGTTGTAACAGTTCCTGCGTCACCTCACGTGCCATACCTTCCCGCACATGGTTGAGCTGCAGCCTTAACTGGCGCCAGCGACGATCAACGTGGCGATTGCTGCCTTTTACCGCTTCAAATTCATCGTTGAGCATGGTCATGACATCCGCCTGGCGACCCAGCACGCGCAGCACGTCGAGGCACATCACGTTGCCAGAACCCTCCCAGATGCTATTGACCGGCATCTCACGGTACAGACGCGGCAGTTCACTCTCTTCGCAGTAGCCGATGCCGCCCAACACTTCCATCGATTCAGCCACAAACGGCATGCCCGCTTTGCAGATGCCAAACTTGGCGGCGGGGGTGAACAGTCGTGCGTACAAACGCTCGTGCTCGCTGGCGGGCGTGGACCATGCGCGCGCTAATCGCATCAGCAGCGCGGTTTGCCCTTCCAGCTGCAAGGCCTGCTGCGCCAGCACGGTGCGCATTAATGGCTGATCGCTAAGGTTTTTGCCCATCACCTGACGCTGCTGTGCGTGATGCAGGGCAATCGACAAAGCGCGGCGCATTAAGCCATGGCTGCCCAATGCGCAATCAAAGCGCGTCATGCCGCCCATTTTCAGGATCAGCCGCACGCCATCGCCCTCTTCGCCCATCAACCAGCCAATCGCATCCTGGAATTCCACCTCGGCGCTGGCATTAGAGCGGTTGCCAAGCTTGTCCTTCAGGCGCTCGATGCGAATCGCGTTGCGCGTTCCATCAGGCAGCAGACGCGGCAGAAAGAAACAGCTCAGCCCTTGCGAAGTCTGCGCCAGAATGAGATGCGCATCGCTTTGCGGCACAGAGAAAAACCATTTGTGACCGGTGATGCGATAAGGCTCGCCTGTGCCGTGCACACCAATCGGTTCCGCGCGCGTACTGTTGCTGAGCACATCGGTTCCGCCCTGCTTCTCGGTCATGCCCATGCCAATCAACAGGCCGCGCTTTTTGTTGCCCGGCTGGTGATGCGCATCGTAGCGATCGCTCAGCAGCGCCTCGCGCCAATCCGAATAGGCCTCCGGCAGATGATTTTGCAGTAGCGGAATGGCGGCATGCGTCATGGTGACCGGGCAGAGTGAACCCGCTTCGACCTGAGCATGCAAAATAAAGCGCGCGGCACGCGCCACCATCGCATTAGGCTGAACATCGGGCTGCCAGCTGAGGTTGTGCAAGCGGCTGGCGCATAATCCCTGCATTAGCAAATGCCATGCCGGGTGAAAGCGCACTTCGTCCAGCCGCTCACCGCGTGCGTCATAGCGCTGCAGCTCAGGCGGTTGGGTATTCGCCAGCCGACCTAATTCCAGCGATTCAGCGCTGCCGAGTTGCAGTCCGACAGAGGCCAGCCATTCGCGATCCCAGACTGCACCTTCGCGCGCCACGGCCTCGCACAAGGCGATATCGCGGGTGAATAAATTGCTATGACTAAGAGGATGGGGCTGATTGAAAACGCTGTGGGTTGTCCAGGTCATAATGTGGCATCTCCCTCATAAAACGCATGGTTCAAGTATGAGGGGGATGTGCAGTTATGCCTGGCTCAGAAACACTTTTGCGGTGGGGATCACGCCAAACGCTGACGTACCGCTTCGAACAGGCAGACGCCGGTGGCGACAGAGACGTTCAGTGAAGAGACGCTGCCAGCCATTGGGATGCTGATCAGCTCATCACAGTGTTCACGGGTCAGACGACGCATGCCTTCGCCTTCCGCGCCCATCACCAGCGCCATCGGGCCAGTCATTTTGCTCTGGTAAACGGTGTGATCGGCTTCACCTGCGGTGCCAACCACCCAGATGTTGTACTCCTGCAGTAAACGCAGGGTACGTGCCAGGTTGGTGACGCGAATCAATGGCACGTTCTCTGCTGCACCACTGGCGACTTTTTTCGCGGTGGCATTCAGCGGGGCGGCACGATCTTTCGGCACGATGACGGCATGCACGCCCGCCGCATCGGCGCTACGCAGGCAGGCACCGAGGTTATGCGGATCGGTAACGCCATCCAGTACCAGCAGGAACGGTTTTTCCAGGCTTTGCAGCAGATCCGGCAGATCGCCTTCCTGATAGTTTTTACCCTGTTTAACGCGTGCCACGATACCCTGATGCACACCGCCTTCCACCTGGCTGTCGAGCCATTGGCGGTTAGCCACCTGAACCACAATTCCCTGAGCTTCCAGTGCGGCAATCAGCGGCTGCAGGCGACGATCGTCACGGCCTTTGAGAATAAAGACTTCCTGGAAACGCTGAGGATCACGTTCCAGCAGCGCCTGCACGGCATGAATACCAAAAATTATTTCACTCATTTGTTTGCTCAAGGTTGGATGTATCGATTTGAAAATTTGAGTATTAATTTCGGTGCACATAACTGCGCACCCTACAAAACGCGCTGATTTAACGTACGCTCGTCGTCACAACACGCTGAACTAACTTAACGTCGCCATCACTACGCACTTATCCATGATCTGTCGCGCGGGCGCCATCACAGCACGCTGGCCTAACTTTGGGGCGCCGTTTAAGGCGACCCCAGCTTCAAAGTGCGATCAGGTCTTCAGGCTTCGCGAGCCAACCCTCAAGCTTCGTTAGGTTTCTTCTTCGACCCGCGCTTGGCCTTGGTGGCGGCGGCGATTTTACGGGTTTTCTCAGAGATTTTTTTGCCTTTTTTCTCAGTTTTTGCCGATTTTTCAGCAGGCGCATGCTGCTTCTTCTCGCTGCGGAACGCTGAATCTGGCTCGAAGGTGCCCTTTTTACCCGCATCACGACGACGTCTTGCCGGCGGCTTGCCGCCGCGCTTCTCACGTTCGCGCTCGGTTTTACCCTCGCCGCGCGGTACGCGCTTGCTGGAGATCAGCGCAAAGTCGATTTTGCGCTCATCCATGTGCACCGCTTCCACACGCACTTCCACCGTATCGCCTAAACGATAAGTACGGCCACCAGATTCGCCAATCAGACGCTGACCAATTGGATCGAAACGGTAGTAATCGTTGTCCAGCGAAGAGACGTGCACCAGGCCATCAATAAACAGATCGTTGAGACGCACAAAGAAGCCAAATCCGGTCACGCTGGAGATCACGCCGCTAAACACGTTGCCAACCTGATCCTGCATGAAGTCACATTTCAGCCAGTCCGCGACATCACGCGTGGCTTCATCAGCACGGCGTTCGGTCATCGAACAGTGCTGACCGAGCTGCAACATCTGCTGCATATCGTAGTGATAGCCGCCGTTTGGCGTGGTGTTACCTTTCAGCGTGCCCTGCTCTTTCGCCAGCAGGTATTTGATCGCGCGGTGCAACAGCAGATCAGGGTAGCGGCGAATCGGTGAGGTGAAGTGCGCATAGGACTGCAACGCCAGGCCAAAGTGACCACGGTTTTCAGGATCGTACACCGCTTGCTTCATTGAGCGCAGCAACATGGTTTGCAGCATTTCTGCATCGGGGCGATCAGCTACTTGCTTGAGCAATTCGGCATAGTCGACAGGCTGCGGTTTCGCGCCACCTGGCAGGCTCAAGCCCAGCTCGTTTAATACGGTGCGGAAGCTTTTGATGCTATCTTCGGTTGGACGATCGTGATCGCGGAACAGTGACGGTTCCTGATGCTTCTCAACATAACGCGCCGAGGCGATGTTGGCGAGAATCATGCACTCTTCGATCAGCTTGTGCGCATCGTTACGCACGGTACGTTCAACGCGATCAATACGACGCTCCGCATTGAAGATAAATTTGGCTTCTTCCGTTTCGAAGGAGATGCCGCCACGCTGCTCACGTGCGGTTTCCAGCTCCTGATACATGTGATGCAGCTCTTCAAGGTGTTTAACCTGTGCTGCATACTGCTCACGCAGCTCGGTATCGCCCTGCAGAATGTTCCACACCTTGGTGTAAGTCAGACGCGCATGGGAATTCATCACCGCTTCGTAGTGCTTATAGCCAGTGAGCTTGCCGCTGGAAGAGATGGTCATCTCGCATACCATGCAGAGGCGATCAACCTGCGGATTCAGCGAGCACAAACCGTTGGAGAGGATCTCCGGCAGCATCGGCACCACTTGTGACGGGAAGTAAACCGACGTGCCGCGCTGATGCGCTTCGTTATCTAACGCTGTGCCTGGGCGCACGTAATAGCTGACATCCGCAATCGCTACCCACAAACGCCAGCCGCCACCGCGTTTTTTCTCACAGTAGACGGCATCGTCAAAGTCACGCGCATCTTCACCATCAATGGTAACGAGCGGTAATTCACGCAGATCGACGCGGCCTTTTTTTGCCTCCTCTGGCACCTGCTCTTTCAGTTTCGAAATCTCTTTCTCAACTTCTTCCGGCCAGGTATGTGGGATCTCGTGGGTGCGCAGCGCCATATCGACCGCAAGACCGGTGCCCATGTTATCGCCGAGAATCTCGGTGACCTTGCCGATGGCTTTGGTGCGACGGGTTGAGCGCTGGACGATCTCTACAACCACCACCGAGCCCATGCGCGCGCCCTGGGTTTCTTCCTGCGGAATCAGGATGTCGAAGCTCAGGCGGCTGTCATCCGGCACCACAAAACCGGTGCCGGCATCGGTAAAGTAACGGCCAACAATCTGGCTGTTGCGTGGTTCCAGCACGCGCACCACGCGCGCTTCACGGCGACCTTTACGGTCTGCACTACCCGGCTGTGCCAGAATCACATCACCGTGCAGGCAGAATTTCATCTGCTCAGCAGACAGATAGAAATCATCTTTCTGGCCTTCGACGCGCAAGAAGCCATAGCCATCACGGTGACCAATCACTTTACCGCGCAGTAAGTCGAGGCGTTCTGGCAGGGCGTAACATTGACGACGGGTAAACACCAGCTGACCGTCACGCTCCATGGCGCGCAGACGACGGCGCAGCGCTTCGAGCTGCTCTTCGCTGGTGATATTCAATTCCTGGGCAATTTCATCGCGATTGATGGGTTTCTCACGCTTTTCTAACAGCGCCAGAATAAATTCGCGGCTTGGAATGGGGTTGTCGTACTTTTCTGCTTCTCTATCCTGATAAGGATCTTTTGACATTACGGTTCCTCCGATGTCATTTAATTTGGATTGCCACCGGCGGTTCGGACAATAAAATTTGGTACAGTGAATCGTTATCTTTGACCAGATCGGCCAACGTATAGTTATCCAACTCTTTGAGGAATATCTGGACCGCATCGTGCAGCGCCTTGCGCAGACGACAGGCCGGTGTGATGGCACACTCCTCACAGTTCACCAGCTGCAAAGGCTCCATTTTTCTCACTACCTGACCAATGACGATTTTTTCCGGGTCCATGCCTAAACGAATTCCGCCGTTTTTACCGCGTGTCGCGGCGACAAAGCCAGCCCGGCTGAGTTGGTTGATGATTTTAACCATATGGTTACGCGACACCCCGTAGGTATCGGTGACTTCGGTAATGTTGGTCTGCTTACCTTCCGGCAACGTCGCCATGTAAATCAGCGCACGCAGACCATAATCGGTGAAACTCGTTAGCTGCACATATACCTCGGTGAATCATCGGGCGTTAGGGTTATGCGCCGGTCGGCGTGGTATTTAAGTATGATGATAAACCAGAGCGTGGAAGCCGGTGCGTTTTTTCTTAAGCAAGTATCGATAATTGCAAGAAAAAAGAGAGTGAGCGGAGTCAAAGAGCGGATAAACAAAGGCCGGACAGTGTCCGGCCATGTCAGATTATGCGTCGAACGGGTCGCGCAGAATCATGGTCTCACTACGGTCCGGGCCAGTTGAAATAATATCAATCGGCACACCGGTCACTTCTTCTACACGCTTGATGTAGTCACGCGCGGCCTGTGGCAGACCTTCCAGCGTTTTCACACCAAAGGTGGTTTCGCTCCAGCCAGGCATGGTTTCGTAGATTGGCTCAATACCTTCCCAACCTTCCGCAGCCAGTGGCGTGGTGGTCATCTCGCGGCCATCCGGCATGCGATAAGCCACACAGATTTTCACTTCTTTCAGGCCATCCAGCACGTCCAGTTTGGTCATGCAGAAACCTGACAGGGAGTTGATCTGTACTGCGCGACGAACGGCAACCGCATCCAGCCAGCCGGTACGACGACGACGACCGGTGGTCGCGCCAAATTCGTGGCCCTGTGCACACAGGAACTCGCCAGTTTCGTCAAACAGTTCGGTAGGGAATGGACCCGCACCAACACGCGTTGAGTAAGCTTTAACGATACCCAGCACGTAATCAACATAACGTGGGCCAATACCGGAGCCCGTCGCCACGCCACCTGCGGTGGTGTTAGACGAGGTCACGTACGGATAAGTACCGTGGTCGATATCCAGCAGCGTACCCTGTGCGCCTTCGAACATGATCAGATCGCCACGCTTGCGCGCACCGTCCAACAGGTCAGAAACGTCAACCACCATGCTGGTCAGAATGTCAGCCACAGCCAACGTATCGCTCAGCACTTTTTCGTAGTCAACCGCATCAGTTTTGTAGTAGTTAACCAGCTGGAAGTTGTAGAAATCGACGATTTCTTTCAGCTTAACGGCGAAGGTTTCTTTGTTGAAGAGGTCGCTCACGCGAAGACCGCGACGTGCAACTTTATCTTCGTAAGCTGGACCGATACCACGACCGGTGGTACCAATCGCTTTGGCGCCACGCGCTTTTTCGCGCGCCACGTCCATCGCGACGTGATATTGCAGAATCAGTGGACATGCTTCAGAGATCAGCAGACGTTCACGTACCGGCACACCGCGCTCTTCCAGACCTTTCATCTCTTTCATCAGCGCTTCAGGCGACAATACAACACCATTACCAATGATGCTGGTCACGTTATCACGCAGGATGCCAGATGGAATTAAGTGGAGGACGGTTTTTTCACCGTTGATGACAAGTGTATGGCCTGCATTGTGGCCACCCTGGTAACGCACAACGAAATTCGCGCGTTCAGTCAGAAGGTCTACGATCTTACCTTTACCTTCGTCACCCCATTGGGTGCCCAGTACGACGACGTTCTTACCCATTTTTTCAAAATCACCGATTGCTTAAAAATGGATTCTACCATCGGTTTTGCTCACTTTCAGCACTTTTAGCATACGATTGCGCGGTTTTTTGCCCGCGTTTTGATCAATACAACATGTTGGGGGAAACATCGACTGCAAGACACAATTTAGCCGTGCGTTATCGCTCAAATTTAACGCTAAGCGCTCGCATGCACGCTCAGCATGTAATAAATCACCACGCCCGCTACCACTAATCCACCACCAAAACGATGCAGGATGCGATCGGGCAACTGCGCCATAGACAGAATCATGCGGCGCCAGATACGCGGCAGAAACATCGGACCCAGCCCTTCCAGCACCAGAACTAATGCCAGCGCCATCCAGATGGTTGTGTTCATTCTATTTTTCCCAAAAAAAAGGCCGACAACATTGTCGGCCTCAAGGTTATATCAGTTCTTAACGCGCGGTGTTAGTCGGTGCCTTCATAAAGCGGAAGAAATCGCTATCCGGGCTCAACACCATCACATCCTGGTTATCAGAGAAGCTGTTCTCGTAAGCACGCAGGCTGCGGATAAAGGCATAGAAATCAGGATCCTGACCGAAAGCATCAGCAAACAATTTTGCTGCCTGCGCATCACCTTCACCACGTGAGATCAATGCCTGACGCTGGGCTTCAGCCAAAGTACGAGTGACCTGGTAATCCGCCTGGGCACGCAGTTTTTCTGCCTCTTCCTGACCTTGTGAACGCTGGCTACGGGCAACCGCTTCACGCTCAGCGCGCATACGGTTGTAGATAGCATCAGACACCTCCGCTGGCAGGTTGATCTGCTTGATGCGTACGTCAACCACCTGAATACCCAGTGCAGCCATACTGTTCGGATTCGGTGCTGGCTCGCTGCTGTTGGTTTCACGCTCTACGCGGGCTGCCGCGCTGGCAATCGCATCATCTGCGGCTGGCGTCTGCACTTCGTCATCACTGCCTGCGGTACCGGTGTTCAACGCATCACGCACGTCGGTGGTCAAACGACCACGTGAATCCGTCACGATGTCTTTCACATCCAGGCGACCCATCTCAGAGCGCAGACGGTCACTAAACTTACGTTTCAGCAACACTTCAGCCTGAGAAACATCACCACCGCCAGTTGCCAGGTAGTAGCGGCTAAAATCACTGATACGCCACTTGATGTAGGAATCAACGATCAGGTCTTTCTTCTCTTTGGTAACAAAGCGATCGGCCTGGTTGTCCATGGTCTGGATACGTGCATCCAGCGACTTCACAGTTTCAATGAATGGGATCTTGAAATGCAGACCCGGCTCATAAACCTGCGGCTTGTTCTCGCTATCGCGCAGAACTTTACCGAAGCGCAGCACGATACCGCGCTCACCTTCTTGCACCACAAACAGCGATGCGTACAGCGCCACCAGGACGACAATAATTACGGCAATAATTGGCTTACGCATCGATTACTCCCTCCCTGCGCGCTGGGTATCGTTGCGTAACGCATTGGCGCGACGCTGGTCCATGATGCTGCTCGGACTATAAGACGAAGAGTCATCATTGCTGGCACTGCTGCCAGACGAAGGCAGCTTCATCAAATTAGTGTTTTTCTGGCCTGCCTGGCTGCCAGAAATCTGACCACCACGCATCAGTTGATCCAGCGGCAGCACCATCAGGCTGTTACCACGGTCATTAACCAGGACTTTACGCGTATGGCTCAGCACGCGTTCCATGCTTTCGATATACAGACGCTCTTTGGTGATTTGCGGTGCGGCTTTGTATTCCGGCAGCAGTAAAGCAAAGCGTGCCACTTCACCCTGCGCTTCTAACACCGTACGCTCTTTGTAAGCGCGGGCTTCTTCCAGAATACGTTGCGCCTGACCGTTCGCACGCGGCTGCACTTCATTTGAATAGGCTTCTGCTTCACGCACGTACTGCTCGCGGTTTTCACGTGCGGCGATGGCATCGTCAAACGAGGCCTTCACTTCTTCCGGTGGACGTGCCGCCTGGAAGTTGACGTCAAGCAGGGTGATACCCATGTTGTAAGGGCGGATGGTTTCATCCAGCTCGCGTTGGGTTTCGCTACGCACCACGGTACGGCCTTCGGTGAGGATACGGTCCATGGTAGAACGACCAATCACACCGCGCAGCGCGCTGTCGGTGGCCTGACGCAGACTGTCGTCAGCGCTGGTGACCGCATACAAATACTGCTCAGGATTGGTCACGCGGTACTGCACGTTCATTTCAACGCGCACCACGTTTTCGTCCGACGTCAGCATCACGCCAGAGGCGGCCAGTTCACGCACGGCTTCAACGTTAACGGCACGCACCTGATCGATAAAGGTTGGCTTCCAGTTCAGGCCCGGCTCAACCAGATGGCTGAACTTACCAAAACGGGTCACAACGCCACGTTCTGCTTCTTTGATGGTGTAGAAACCGCTGGCAGCCCAGATGACCACTGCGGCTACGGCAACGATGCCAACCAGTTTGCCACCGCTACCACCGCCGCGCTGGCCATTGTTGTCACTCTGTTTGCCACCGCCCAGTCCGCCGAGTTTTTTACTCAGCTTACGGAAGATATCATCCAGATCAGGAGGCCCCTGATCGCGCCCTCCCTTATTTCCCCCAGAGTTGCCGCCTTGATTATTGCTGCTTCCCCACGGGTCGCGGTCCTGTCCGTTATTTCCGGGCTGATTCCACGCCATGTTTCTACTCCATTTATTGTATTTACGTTTTTTACCCTTCCTCTTTCGAATTGCGGCCCAGAGAAATAATTGCAGCAATTTTCAACAAGTTAGGTAAAGGCGTTAGGGCAATATCAAACAATATAACTGGCTAATGACGGTTCCTGTTTGCACAAACGACGCCAGTCAACGATTGGCATTCTCACATGCATACCTACAGAACCATCATCTTCATTCCATTCTTTCTCAATCGCCTGCAGTTGGTAGAAGCGGCTGCGCAAACGGCCCGCTTCTGGCGGCAGACGTAAATCATACTGCGCAATTTCACCGGCTAAGCGTTCAGACAGCGCCTGCCAAAGTAAGGGTAGACCTTCACCGCTCTGAGCAGAAAGCCAGACGCGTGTCGGCTTATTCTCTTCATCACGATCAATACGCGGCACAAAACCGTCCAGCATGTCGATTTTATTCATAATCAACAGCGTGGGAATTTCATCCGATTCGATTTCTGCCAATACTTCATTAACGGCGTCGATGTTGTCGTTGACGCGCAAATCGGCAGCGTCAATCACGTGCAGCAAGAGCGTCGCCTGCCGTGTTTCCTGCAGTGTGGCTTTAAAGGCCGCCACTAAGTCATGCGGTAAGTGGCGAATAAACCCAACGGTATCCGCTAAAACCACCTCACCCACGTCTGCCACATTCAGGCGACGCAGTGTCGGATCGAGGGTCGCAAACAGCTGATCGGCCGCATATACATTGGCTGACGTCACCGCATTGAACAGGGTAGATTTGCCGGCGTTGGTGTATCCCACCAGCGAAACGGTCGGCACATCGGCTTTGGCGCGTGCTTGTCGGCCCTGTTCGCGCTGCTTCTCCACACGCTCAAGGCGAGAAAGGATGAGACTAATGCGATTACGCAGTAAGCGGCGGTCCGTTTCCAGCTGCGTTTCACCGGGACCACGCAAACCAATACCGCCTTTTTGGCGCTCAAGGTGCGTCCATCCACGCACCAAACGGGTTGCCATGTGGCGTAACTGTGCCAGCTCGACCTGTAATTTACCCTCATGGGTACGGGCGCGCTGAGCAAAAATATCGAGAATTAAGCCAGTGCGGTCGACAACGCGACATTCACACACTCGCTCGAGATTACGTTCCTGGGCAGGCGATAAGGCATGATCGAATAATACGACCGATGCTCCACTCGCTTTCACCGCATCGGCAATTTCAACTGCCTTTCCTTCACCGACAAAATATTTGGGATGTGGCGCTTTACGGCTGCCAGTAATCACATGCAGCGCTTCGACGCCCGCAGAAGAGACAAGAGTTTCGAACTCCTGCAAATCTTCCAGCTCTTTGTCTTGGGAGAACCAGATGTGTACCAGTACGGCCTGCTCACCGGCATCATAACGGTCAAACAAGCTATAACCTCGCTAAAATAAAATAACCAGGACGGGAAAACGCTTTCGCTCCCCAGCCCTGGCTTTACGGCAGCGCAAAATTATTCTGCGTTATCGCCGTCTTGTTGTGGCTGCGACTGAGCGCCCTGGTTGCTTCCGCTATGGTGGTAATTGCTGCTGCCACCGCTACCGCCCGGGTTGTTGCTATGGTGCGAAACCGGACGAGAAGGAACCACTGTAGAGATGGCGTGCTTGTACACCATCTGGCTAACCGTGTTTTTCAACAGAATGACGAACTGATCAAAGGATTCAATTTGTCCTTGCAGCTTAATACCATTCACCAAATAGATCGAAACCGGTACACGTTCACGACGCAATGCGTTCAAAAACGGGTCTTGTAATGATTGCCCCTTAGCCATTCTATCTTTTCCTTATATGCTTGTTGTTTGTTACTTTAAGAACCGTGGTTCAGAAAAACTGCGTAAAAATTTGCGCACGATAACGGACCAATTGTACACAATCATCCCTGCTACGCACTAACTACCTGAAGCACCGCATTACGGGCTAATTCTGGCTCGTCACTGTCTAACCAATGGACGTTTGGCCAGCCACGTAACCAGGTCATCTGGCGTTTAGCGAGCTGCCGGGTGGCGCAAATTCCCCGATAAACCATTTCGTCGTAATCGATTTCACCAGAGAGATAAGACCACATCTGGCGATAACCTACACAACGAATGGAAGGCATATCCGTATGCAAATCACCTCGTGCAAACAGTTCACGAGCCTCCGCTTCAAATCCTGACGCTAGCATCTGGTCGTAACGCAACGCAATGCGTTGATGTATCAGTTCACGATTCGCCGGAGCGATAGCAAACTGGTACACGTCGTAGGGTAACGCTTCGCCGGATGTTTTTGTCAGTTCCGTTAAAGTTTTACCCGAAATAAAAAAAACTTCCAGTGCTCGCGAAAGTCTCTGCGGATCATTCGGATGAATACGACTACCGGCGACCGGATCGATTTCACACAGCTGGCGGTGCAGGGCTTCCCACCCTTTCTCCGCCGCCATTTGCTCTATCCGCTGACGCACCTCGGGATCGGCCGAGGGCAACGGCGACAATCCTTCAAGCAACGCCTTGAAGTAGAGCATGGTTCCACCAACAAGCAACGGAATCTTACCCTTTTGGGTAATCTCCGCCATTTCTGCCAGCGCATCGCGACGAAACTCAGCGGCGGAATACGCTTCCGCCGGATCGCGAATGTCCAGCAAACGATGGGGCGCCAGTGCTAACTCTTCTGCCGACGGTTTCGCCGTGCCAATATCCATCCCGCGATAGATTAAGGCAGAGTCAACGCTGATAAGTTCCACCGGAAGTTGCTGACGCAGCGAAATCGCTAATGCCGTCTTACCGGAGGCGGTAGGCCCCATCAAAAAAATTGCCTTTGGCCGGCTAGCCTGGTTTAGTTCACTCATGCTTCAACGCGTTAATCGCGCTCTCAATCTCAATGGTCTGTAACAGACCTGAAGGCGGCGACTTGAGCAGATGCGGGCAAAGCCTTTCCAGCTCTGCCAGCAGTGCAATCGCCTGCGAGTGATTCCAGTGAGCGTGTTCTGCATCATCACGACGTGCCAGCCATTGGGCCAACGTAGATGCAGAAACCTCTTGCTGCCGGGCCAAGTAGCCTAACAGTTCTGGAATCAAGATTTGTAAATTTTGTGTGCGTAACGGTAAAGGGACGGCGCGTAAGGTGACGTGCTGACCTTCTCGTTGTAAATCAATGCCCATCAGCCTCAATAACGCGCCCTGAGCATCGATCACATTCAACTCTTCTTTGGCAATTTTCAGCCGCACCGGGATCAGTAAAGGTTGAGGTTTCAAGCCCTCTTCTCCCGGTTGTAACTGGGCCTGTTTCAGCCAGCGTGAGGCCACATTCAGTGACAACAACTGTAATTGATGACCCCGTTCCAGCAGCGCATATTGCTCATTCATCACGCTCAGCACACGACCAAAACTTTGCGCATGGGCAGCCAACGGCGCTTCGCGTGCTTCAGGCTGACGCACGGGAGCCGGTTGCGGCGCGGCGGCGCGAGGGGTTTCGGCCACAGGCGTTTTCATTAACTGCTGGTAGGCGGCCCCTTCACGTGCTCGATAGACCGGCTC
>NZ_CAJCKS010000039.1:0-38697 GCF_903970985.1 Pantoea sp. ME81
AGCAGCGCATGCTGCAGGTTGCAGTGCTTGATCGTTGCCTGTTGCACAAACAGCTGGCGCAGCAGGGCGCGTTCAAAGCGGCAGTGCTCAATCTCAGTCGCTTCCAGCTCGACGCTGGCGAGACTGCTGTCACTGAAATCACTGTGCCTGCATTGCGCCTGCGCCAGATTGGCGCCGTCGAGTAAGCAATGCGTCAGGCTACTGTGATGCAGTTCGCTCCGCACCAGTACCGCGCCGCGCAGATCGGCACCGTCCAGCTGGCAATGGCTAAGGTCGGCGTTTTCCAGCAGGGCATTTTCGAGATCCATGCCGCGCAAATCTAAGCCAGAGAGGTCGGCGCCGGTGAGATCCCAGCCGCGCGCATCTTTATCGCGGGCCATACAGGCCATCAGCGACTGACGCTGTGCCTCTGACTCGCTGAGCGTCAGGCGGATAGCGGATTTTTGCTGCTGTGCGGTGAGGCGATAACTGTCGAGCAAAGCCTGCTCGCTGCGCGCAATATCGCTCGCACGGGGCCCAAGCAGATGGCGGTTGGCATGCAGCTCATCCCGCTGTTGGCGATACTGCGTGGCACCATCGGGCATCGGCAGTGTTGTCGCATCGCTGCGTTGCGACTCCTGCTGATAGCGCGCCATCATCTGCTCATACTGTTGCTCACTTTCAGCTTCCTGACGCGCCAGTTGCGCCGCTATATCCGCTTCCACCTTGAAATCGCTGAGCGCACTCGCCGCTACCGGCTGATCAAACTGCTGGCGCTGCTGCTGTTCATAGCGATTAAGGTTATGCACCAGGGGGCCGGGATCGCGATTGATCGCTGGGGTACTGGTGTTGGCGAGAATCTCCCCATCAATCAAATCGCTTTCGCGGAGCGCATGCAGGGCGGCATCGGCATCGGTGGTGCGCAGCTGCTGGATATGGCGATAGTGCTCATCTCCACGCGGTGCTTCATCCCGCTCCAGCGCCACCATTAGTGACTGCACATCAAACGCATCATCTTCGTTAATGGCGCAACGGCCATGCCAAATCAGTATCAGCTCATTGCAGTGCGGCAGAAAGTGCAGGGTGGTGGCTCGCATCGCTAGTGTTTCAAATATCAACGCATCCTGACGCTGGCGGGTGACAAAGGCACGAGCCTGCCACAGCGGTAATTTTCCCTGTTGCAACGGCTGATCGGGATGCATGTTCTCAATGCACCACGTCGCGCCGCGCGGCAGACTATCGCGTTCCGACCACCACTGATCTGCCGGGGCCTGATTGAATACCCGCCAGTCGGTATCACGCGCAAATCCGGGGTAATCGTGCTGCTGCCACTGGTCATCGTAATTTTTGCCCATTAAGGCCTGACGCATCGGATGATCAATGGAAAGGGCGTGCAACGGTGCCACCTGACCCGAACCCACGGCCAGCTGTTTACGCAACTCAGCCACCTGAATCCCCACTTCACACTCAGGTTGGTCAGCGGCAGCATAGCCATAACCGCTGGCGAGGAATTCTGCGCACTGTTTGGGTATCGCCATATCCAGCACGCCATCGGGCGATTGCAGCACCTCGCTAACGCGCTGCCACAGCGTTTGCTCATCACGCAGTGCAGGCTGGGGTGCCATATCCAGCAGTGCGATCACCGCTACACCGAGATAATCCTGCTGCTGCCAGCGGTAGGGGCGTGAGAGCACGCTCAAGTGGTTTGGTTTAATCATGTTCATTGCTAAACATCCCGGTCAGAAATGAGCAAACGTGGTCATAAGTCATACCCTCAGCCTTCAGCATCGAAATAAACGCTGTCAGCATCGCTGTCGTTATCACCGTTGTTGTTTTCTCGTTCGGCCTGCTCACGCGTCTGCGGATTATTTTTCTGCGTCACCTTCTCTTCGCGCTGTTTTTCCCAGTCGGTTTTCTTCTTGTCGTCGGCTTCTTGTTTGATGGTTTTACGTGCATCGCGCTCATCGGTGAGCTTTTTGATCTTCTCTTGCAGCGTATTGCCGAGGCCTTCGCTCACCGCACCGCTCATGATCGACATCATGTTGGTGCGCAGGGTGTAAAACGGCACCTGCTCGAAGCGCTGCAAGTCGGCTTTGTACTCGACCTGGGTTTTGCTGCGTTTGATGTAGGTGTAATCCATGCTCAAACCCTTCACCGCAAAATCGGTGGTGGTGGCCGCGACGTTGCTCACCGCATTCACCGTTCCGTTGACGCCATTGATAGTCAGGCCGATACCGGTGGTGGTGAAGTTCGCGCCGGTGACTGTGTAGTAGCTGCCACGCGAGGTGTGATAGGTGGTGGGTGCGCTGGTTGAAACCGTGTCATTGCTATGGATGGTGACTTTACCGGGCGCCCAGATTTTCAGTGCGCCGTCACCCTCTTTGGCGGCATAAATTTTGATGGCATTGTTTGCCGAGAGGTTGAGATCTTTTTGCGCATGAATATCCAGCGACTCCTCGCCGGACAAATCTTCGAACGAGATAAAGTTGCCATTGCTGGCATCGCTGTTGCCCACAGAGCGTGTCCAGAAACCGCTTTTCGACCATGACCAGGATGAGGCGGCTTCTGCGGTGATGGTGTCGCTGTCAGCGACATCGCTCTCGCTGCCGATGGTTAACAGGCTTTCGCCTACCGGCTGAGTTTGCAAGTTGTTAAACACCCGGCCAGTGATCACTGGCAGATGTGGATCGCCGTTGATAAAGTCCACCACCACTTCTTCGCCGACGCGCGGAATCTGATAATAACCTTGCTGGCTGCCCGCCCAGCCGCTGGCTACGCGTAACCAGCAGGAGTAAAGATCCTGCTCGTTATCCGGTTTAAACCACAGAAATTTCACCCGCACGCGGCCGTATTCGTCGGTGGCTACCGTACTGTTATCGCCTTTGCTGGCATCGGGAGCGTTAATGACCACGGCGGTTTGCGGCCCGCTGGTACGTGGCCAGCGGGTTGTGCGGGCAGGGCGCCAGTTAACCGTGGCTGGCACCACGCGGAACTGGAAGCAGTGACGTGTGAAGTCTTCGTCGTTACTGGCGTAGCTGTTCTCTACCAGCTGATAGTCCACGGCGGTAATTAAGAATGATTGGCCTTCATCACTGGCACGCGGAGCTTTAGTCAACGCGAAGGTATAACCGGGTGCCAGTCCAAAGGCATCACCCACGCCATCGGACTCCAGTTGGCGCGCCGCAAACTCCTGTTGACGCACCGTGACATAATTTTGCCCATCACCTTGCTGCGGGTAGTGTCCCGGCCATTCACGCTGGGTCGCCGTTTTCTCCGCATGCGACTGGCTGATTTGCCCATTTGCGGAAAGATCAGCATTACTTTCCAGATAATTGTAATCATCGTGCTGATAAAGACTGGGAGAAATGGCGGCAGTGGCTTGCCAGATATTGATGCTTTCATCATTCACATAGCCACCCGCAGCGGCCTGATGATATTCAATGCTGTCGTAGCCGGGAAAAGGTTTATGCACGGAGGGATCATCCACCAGAATCAGCGTTTGTTTATCCATCGCGTGTTCAAAATAAAAATAGATCCCTTCATGTTCCATCAACCGCTGAATGAAATCTAACGAGGTCTCCTGATACTGCACGCAGAATTCCCATTCGCGATAGGTGCCAGTCAGTCGGTCCTCAAAGATAATACCTGCGTCATTCAGGACCATTTCGATGATCTGCTTCACCGTTTGTTTCTGCCAAATACGGAAACCTCGGTTTTGAGTCAGATACCATATTTCAGGTCTGACCTCCGCACGGTAGGTATAATATTCTTCGCGGTGTTTTTCATGTCCGAGAAAAGCCATCCGAGTGACAATACCGCTCAAATAGCGGCTAACGCCAGGGCGTGGATTCAGCGCTAACGTGATCGGTTTACCCAGCAGGTCTGGTAGAGAGATGCTGTTATCTTTGCAAAGAAATTCAATATCATATTGATAAACGCAGGACAGCGCTTCATGGCCCGTCATGCTCTTGAATAACAGTGATTCACCTAAAGGAGAATGCGCAACGACGACACGATCCATAATGACCCTTTCTTTTTATTTCGGCATAGCTACCGCACGGATCGCAAAATCTCTATTTTGCATCCTGAAATAAATTGGCAATAAAAACCCCGAGCGCAGTTAATTCTGCTTAAGCAGAAGCGCCTTGTTATTTGTCGAATTTACAAATCTTTCGATGTTTTTATATTATTTGCTGGACTCTGTGAAGATAAGAAACTTCCTAAACGCTTTGCTAACGAAAACATAACGCATTAATTAAAATTGTCATCTTTAGTACGACAAATAGCGCAGGCCCTATATTTATTGGCTTGCGCGGTGGTCATTGAAAGCTGTATTTTTCATATGACTTTAATTTGAATCGAAAAATAAATTTTTATTATGACGAAATAGACGTTTCGCTTAGGGATTAATGTCAGGGAATATAGCGGCGGGTGATGATATTAATTTGGGAAGATGTCAGCAGTGACTTTACCAGTAGGTTATTTATTGAGAATTGCCTTTCCAAAAGTCATGATGAAATTAGCATAGATGATTTGATCTCCATAAGGCAAATATCATCAGAAAAATATCAATAACACAGTAATTTCCGTTAATATCTGTTGTTGTTTTGTAACATGACAATCTTTCATTCTTTGATTCAATTTTGTTCATGTTTCCAAATGATACCTGAATGGGTTTCCCTCTCTCTATGCTCCCTCTGCACCACCGCACATTAAGCTTAGCGACAATCGCTCTCTTTTCATTTTCCTGACAGTCGATCTCAGGATGATTTGTTAGACTGCACACTGAGAATGAACGTTCACTACAGGGTAATTCATGAAGAATTTTCAGCGCAGTGTGATCGCCGGGCTGGTGATGTTAGTCGCCGCCTGCGATCAAAACAGCAGTCAACAAGCCGCCACTCCGACCACCGAAGTGGGTGTTAAAACCTTGCAAAGCGAGTCAGTGGCGCTGGACAGCCAGCTCGCGGGCCGCGTGACGGGCAGTATGACCTCAGAAGTGCGCCCCCAGGTTGAAGGGATTATTTTGAAGCGCCTGTTTACCGAAGGGGATGAAGTGAAAGCCGGTCAGGTGCTGTATCAAATCGATCCGGCCAGCTATCAGGCCAGTTACGATCAGGCTTTGGCACAATTAAAGAATGCTCAGGCATTGGTGAAAAGCAGCAAACTCAAAGCGGAGCGCTATGCAGCACTGGTGAAAGAGAACGGCGTGTCGCGTCAGGATGCAGATGACGCGTTAGCCACTTACCAACAAAATGTCGCATCCGTGGATCAGTATCGTGCTGCGGTTGAAAGCGCACGCATCAATCTGAATTACACGCAGATCAAAGCCCCAATCAGTGGACGCATTGGCATTTCCTCCGTGACGCCAGGTGCGCTGGTGACTGCCAGCCAGACCACCGCGCTGGCGACCATTCGCGCGCTCGATCCTATTTATGTCGATCTCACCCAATCCAGCGTTCAACTGCTGAAGCTGAAACGTCAGCAGGCTTCCTTGCAGCAGAGCACGGATGCCGTGCCGGTGACGGTGAAACTGGAAGATGGCAGTGCTTATGACCATCCGGGCAAGCTGGAACTGACGGAAGTGTCGGTAGATGAAGCGACGGGCACCGTGACGCTGCGCGCGATTTTCCCTAACCCGCAACATGAGCTGTTGCCGGGCATGTATGTGCGCGCCAATGTGACTAACGGCGTTAAAACCGATGCGATCCTCGCGCCGCAGCAGGGTATTACGCGTGACGCCAAAGGCAATGCCACCGCGCTGGTGGTGGATAAAGAGAATAAAGTCGAGAGCCGTGAAGTAGTGGCCGATCGCGTGATCGGCAATAAGTGGCTGATTACCTCTGGTCTCAACAGCGGCGACAAACTGATTGTTGAAGGTACCGGTAAAGTGCAGGCGGGCATGAGTGTTAAAGCCGTAGAAGTGACGCCAAACGATAAAGCCGCGACCAGCGAGGGCAACTGATATGTTGGCTCAGTTCTTTATTCGTCGGCCGGTGTTTGCCTGGGTTATCGCCATCTGCATTATGATGTTCGGTTTACTCAGTATTAACAGCCTGCCCGTGGCGCAATATCCCGATGTGGCGCCGCCACAGATCAGCATTCAGGCCACCTACACTGGTGCCTCGGCGGAAACGCTGGAGAGCAGTGTCACCCAGGTGATTGAGCAGCAGTTGACCGGGTTGGATGGTTTACTCTATTTCAACTCCACCAGCACCGCATCGACCGGTCAGGTAAAAATCAATGTGACCTTCCAGCAAGGCACTGACCCCGATATCGCTCAGGTTCAGGTACAAAATAAGGTTCAGCAGGCAGAAAGCCGTCTGCCTACCGCCGTGACCACACAGGGTGTCACCGTGGAAAAAGCGCAGAGCGACTTCCTGCTGATCCTTGCGGTGTACGATAAAACCAATAAAAGCAGTTCTTCCGATGTGGCTGACTATATGGTCAGTAATATGGAAGATACGCTGGCGCGTGTCAGCGGCGTCGGGAGCGTGCAGGTATTTGGTGCCGAATACGCGATGCGTATCTGGTTAGATCCGAGCAAGCTCGCCTCCTATTCGCTGATGCCGTCGGATGTCACCACCGCGCTGGAGAGCCAAAATACCCAGGTCTCTTCCGGTCAGTTGGGCGCGCAGCCTGCCAGTAAAGAGCAGCAACTGGTGGCAACGGTGCGTTCGCGTTCACGTCTGCAAACGCCTGAACAGTTCCGTAATATTGTGCTGAAAAGCCAGTCTGACGGTTCCGTGGTGCGCCTGAGTGATGTGGCGCGCGTCGAGATGGGTGATGAGGATTACAGTGCCAACGTGCTGGCGAATGGCCATCCCGCTTCGGGTATCGCGGTTCAGCTGGCGTCGGGTGCCAATGCGCTTTCCACCGCCGAACAGGTGAAATCCACCATCAATGAGTTCCGCAGCAGTATGCCTGCGGGCTATGAGATCGCTTATCCGCTCGACAGTACCGACTTTGTAAAAATCTCGATTGAAGAAGTGGTGAAAACGCTGATCGAAGCGGTGATTCTGGTGGTCATCGTGATGTTCGTGTTCCTGCAGAACATTCGTACCACACTGATCCCGGCGATTGCCGTGCCGGTCGTGTTACTGGGCACCTTTGGTGTGCTGTCGCTGTTTGGTTATTCGATTAACACCTTAACCATGTTCGGTATGGTGCTCGCCATCGGCTTGCTGGTCGATGATGCGATTGTCGTCGTGGAAAACGTTGAGCGTGTGATGCGCGAAGAGGGATTACCACCGCGACAGGCCACCGAAAAATCGATGAAAGAGATCACAGGGGCGCTGGTTGGCATTGCCCTGGTGCTGTCGGCGGTATTCCTGCCGATGACCTTCTTCAGTGGTTCAACCGGTGTGATCTATCGCCAGTTTTCGATCACCATTGTGTCGTCGATGGTGCTGTCGGTGATTGTCGCGCTGACGCTGACGCCGGCACTCTGTGCCACCTTGCTGAAACCACATAACCATGAAAGCGGCACCAAAGGCTTCTTTGGCTGGTTTAACCGTAGCTATGAAAAAGTACAGGGGCGCTATCAAAACGGCGTCGGCCATGTGGTGCACAGTTCAGTACGTTATCTGCTGCTGTACGGCGTATTGTTGATCGGATGTGCGGTGCTGTATCTGCGCCTGCCGACCGGCTTCCTGCCGACCGAAGATCAGGGCTATATCATGGTGCAGTATCAGCTGGCACCGGGTGCCACGGAAAACCGCACCAGTGAAGTCCGTCAGCAGGTTCAGCAGTATTTCGCGACCAAAGAGAAAGATAACGTTAACGTCAGCATGCTGGTGAACGGCTTCAGCTTTGCGGGCAGCGGACAGAACGCCGGTATTGGTTTTATCTCGCTGAAAAACTGGAGTGAGCGTAAAGGCACAGAGAACAGCGCCGATGCGATAGCAGGACGCGCCATGGCTGCGCTGTCCAGTATTCGTGATGCACAGATTTTCGTGTTGTCACCGCCTTCAGTCTCGGGACTGGGTCAGTCCAACGGCTTTACCTTTGAACTGCAAGCGCGCGGCGCAACCGATCGTGACCAACTACTGAAGATGCGTAACCAGCTGATCGCTGAAGCCAATCAGGATCCGGTGTTGAGCGCGGTGCGTGCTAACTCGTTACCCGATTTGCCTCAGCTGGATGTGAGTATTGATGATGCCAAAGCGCAGTCACTGGGCCTGACCATCAGTGACATCAACACCACCTTGAGTGCAGCGATTGGCGGCAGTTACGTCAACGACTTCACCGACCGCGGTCGCGTGAAGAAGGTTTACATGCAGGGCGATCAGCAATTCCGCAGTAAGCCTGAAGATATCGATCAATGGTACGTGCGCGGAACGGATAGCAGCAGCAACACCACCATGGTGCCGTTCTCGTCGTTCGCCTCCTCAAAATGGGCTTACGGTCCAGATGTGCTGTCACGTTATAACGGCCTGGCTTCCTATGAGATTGAAGGATCGTCTGCTTCGGGTAAAAGCTCAGGCGACGCCATTACCGCTATGGAAAAACTGGCGGCCAAACTACCAACCGGCACCACCTATGCGTGGAGCGGCCTCTCGTATCAGGAAAAACTCTCCGGCAACCAGGCGATGTCGTTGTATGGCATCTCCCTGATTGTGGTGTTCCTGTGTCTCGCCGCGCTGTATGAGAGCTGGTCAGTGCCGTTCTCGGTGATGATGGTGGTGCCGTTGGGCGTCATCGGTTCCTTGCTGGCCATTACGCTACGCGGTCTGGAAAACGACGTCTATTTCCAGGTCGCGCTATTGACCATCATTGGTCTCTCGGCCAAGAACGCGATTTTGATCGTGGAATTCGCTGAGGAGAACTATCGCAAGGGTGAGAACCTGGTGAAAGCCGCGGTGCATGCCGCCACCATGCGTTTGCGTCCGATCATCATGACTTCGCTGGCGTTTACCGCTGGGGTACTGCCATTGGCGATTTCCACCGGTGCGGGGGCGAACAGCCGTATCGCTATCGGCACCGGCATTATCGGCGGCACCCTGACCGCGACCTTGCTGGCCATCTTCTTTGTACCGCTGTTCTTTGTTCTGGTCCGTCGCGTTTTCCCGGCGATTCCGCATGACGATGCACAGTCAACCGAATCTGCTGTGAAGGCGGAGGAGTAATATGTCTGCAAAACTTTTAATGGTGTTTTTGCCGTGTTTCCTTGCGGGTTGCGTATCTCTCGATCCGCATTACGATCGGCCAAAGGATGCGGTGAATACCAACGCGCCCACCGGCGATGCCTATCGGACGTTACAAGGCACACCGGCTAACTATCGTGATATCAGCTGGCAGGATTATGTGCTGGATGCGAAGCTGCGCCAGGTGGTGACGATGGCGCTGGACAGCAGCCGCGATCTGCGTGAAGCGGTCGCCAGTGTGAAATCGGCTCATGCTCAGTATGGTGAGCAGCGTGCCGATTTGTTCCCCAGCCTGAGCGCTGGCGTGAGCGGCACACGTTCACGCGCGCTAACCGGGGAGGGAAATCAAACTGCGCTCAGCAATACCTATTCAGCCGAGGGCAGCGTCAGCTCGTTTGAATTGGATCTGTTTGGCAAGAACCAGAGTCTGTCGCGCCAGCAGTATGAAACTTATCTCGGCACGCTGGAGGGCGCCCGCAGTACGCGCCTGACGGTGCTGTATAACACCGTGGATTACTGGCTGCAGCTGGCCGCCGATCGCAGCAATCTGGCGATCGCTAAAGAGACGGCAGAGAGTGCGCGTCAGTCACTGGAAGTGACGCGCAAGCGTCTGCAGAACGGTGTGGATTCGATGGTGGATGTCGCGTCAGCAGAGACCACTTATCAATCTGCTCAGGCGGATGTGGCCAGTTACACCACCAGCGTGGCGCAGGATAAAAACGCGCTGGATCTGGTGGTAGGCAAAAGCGTGCCAGATAATTTGTTGCCTGAAAGCATTGAGTCCATTGGCGATGCATTGAAAGCCGTACCTGCTGGCGTGTCATCGGATGCACTGAATAATCGCCCGGACGTGTTGCAGGCAGAGCACAACTTAAAAGCCGCTAATGCCAATATCGGGGCGGCACGCGCTAACTTCTTCCCAAGCATCTCCCTCACCGCCAGCGGTGGGGTGGGCAGTTCAGATTTGTCTTCGCTGTTCAAGAACGGTGCGGGAATCTGGTCGTTTGCCCCAAGTATCTCGCTGCCGATTTTCAAAGGCGGCTACAACGTTTCCTACCTCAACTACACCAAAGCACAGAAAGAGTATTACGTGGCGGTGTATGAGAAGGCGGTCCAAACGGCGTTTTCAGAAGTGGCCGATGCGTTGGCGCGACGCGGCACCATCAACGATCAGCTGACCAGTCAGCGTAATAATGTTGCTGCTTCGCAAACCTATTACCACCTGGCGGATCTGCGCTATCAAAATGGTGTGGATACCTATCTGAATGCGTTAACTGCACAGCGCACGCTGTATACAGCACGCACCAGCCTGGTGAGCGTTGAGCAGGCTTACTACCAGAACCTCAATACTTTCTACAAAGTGATGGGGGGTGGTACAGCGTTGAAAGAATCTGAACTGAAACTGTGATGATCGCCCCGGGTCGATGCGTTAGCGACCTGGGGAAAAATGTAACCGGATTTATAGCCAGCATATCGGCTATAAATCCCTTCGCGTATGATAGGAAAAAACAATAATTACGCGCCGGCCCCTTTTAGGAGTTATGTTGAGCAAATCAGAGAATGACGCCTTCGTGCGACAGCGACAGCAAATAATTATTGCCGCTGCAAAAATATGTTTTAGTCGCTCCGGTTTTCACGGGGCGAGCATGGCTGATATAAGCCGGGAATCAGGTTTGGGTGCAGGGCAGATATATCGTTATTTTGAGAGCAAAGAATTCATCGTCAGTGAAACGATTAAAAGTATAGCCACGAGTTGGCGTGTTTTTTTACAAGATAATCTGCCGAAGCAAAGCAGCACCCGCGATATTATTGATGCGGAATCGCCATTTTGGCAGGACTGGCCCTATCAGGACCGCTGCTTATTACTGGAGATGTATTCGGAAGCGTCGCGTAATCAATCTGTGCGGGAAGTTTTGGCTCAAGAAGAACAGCTATTGATTGCTGATTTGGAAAAAGCATTTAGCCGCCAGTATGCTCAAGTGAGTCCACAGCAGCGTAATGAGCGTATCCAATTTTTGTTAATGCTGGTAGACGGTGTTGCCTGCCGCGCATTTGGTGATAAGAACCTGGATCATCACGAACAGGGCAGGATCAATGGCATTCTCACACATCATTTGTTTGGCTGATTTCAGGCCATATCATGCTGATTGATGTCACGCGTGATGGCATCAAAAAAGGGCATAAATCCGTCGGGCACGTCACGTTGTTTCATGCAACGGCGAATGATCATCCCATCAATCACCAGAGAGATGATATGCAGTCGGGTGTTGATGACGTCGGCTTTCAGCGCCGGATTGAGCGCCTGCTCCTGAGCAATAAAGTTGTTTTTTAATACCAACCACGCATCATTCATTATCTGACGAATACGCTCGTTACGTGTGGCTTCAGATGAGACTTCCATCAACAAGACAATACTGTGCTCAACTTCGGGCGGCACAATGTCCTGCACCGAATGCGTGACGCCTCCCGCATGGGCAATTCGTTCAAAATCAGCGTTTAATAATGCGATCATGCGTTGCACCACATTGGTCACCAGCGCTTCGATAATGGCATCTTTGTTTTTATAATATTTATAAATTAAACCAATGCTAACATCTGCCTGGCTGGCAATATTCTGGATAGACGTTTGATGAAACCCTTTTAGGCGCATGCACTGTTCAGCTGCATCAAGAATCTGTTCGCTGCGATTCATGTTATTTACTCATCACGGAAAAGCGTATTTTACGCAAAAACAAGCAGCCTGACTAATCCTGAATGCTAAATAGTCGCGTTCTTTAGATTGTTTCTTTTTCTTATTATTGCTGTTAGTTATCAATATTCAAAAATTTTGACTTAAGTGAGCAAATTGCACACCTATTCAGGGATTTTCTTGTCGCTATCATGATGAGCATAGCCACATTTTGAGGAGCAAATTATGAACGTAATGCGTGCCCAGCGTGACCAACTGTTTGAATACGGTCCCTTTACCATTCGCCGGCAACGGCCTGGCGAGGCTTTTGGCCCGCTGACGATTATTGATCAGATGTCGTTGAAAATGGATGCGCGTATACCGATGCACAGCCGTCAGGACGAAGAGATTTTCAGCTACGTCTGGCGTGGTTCGGCGCAGCACCTTGCTGAAAATGGCGACAAAACCGCGCTGAATGCCAAACGCGCCATGGTGGTGAGTGCAGGAAGTGGCGTGCGTTATGAAGAGTCTGCGCCTTTTGTCGAAACCGAGATGTTGCAGGCTTATATCCGTCCGGCCAAAAGCGGCGGTGCACCACGCACCCTGGATTTTACTCGCGCTGATGGGGTGCCGCTCAACGCCTGGACATTGCTGGCGGGACCCGAAACTAGCGACGCACCGCTGCCGTTGGGTCAGGAGGTGTTTATTTATGATCTGAAAGTGGAGCGGGGCGCACAGGTTGAGGTGCCACACCTTGACGGTTACTCAACATGGCTGACCTTGCTGGATGGCATTGTGACTGTTGGCGAGGAGCGGCTGTTGCAGGGGGATTCTATCAGTGGGCAGGGCGCATTGCCTGTCGTGCGAGGCGAGCGTGAAGCGACTGTGATTGCTTTTTTGGTGAGTGACGGTGTCACGTTTGTGTGAGTGTTGGCTGCCATTGATCTTGAGAGAGCTTGTGAATGCGAGGTCCATTTGGGCTTTTTGGTGCGGGCCGTAGCACCTCTGCTGCTGCCGGGCAGTCCTCGCGCCGCTGGCGCGGTGCCCTCGGCTTCCACGTCGTGCCGACGGAACGTTCGGGGATCGACCATCCCTGGTCGGCCCCGAACTGATCCACGCATCCCTGCGTGGATCTCCTGGCCCAACGTAAAAGCCTCAGCGCTGCGGATAGCCCTTGCAGCATCAGAGGCGCTACCGCCATTCATATGGTGCCCGTTTAGACGAAACCCACAGTGGCTCCAGTGAACTCACACAGCAAACGAACAATTGACAACCTACCACCAGTAAGTTACCAATGGTAGGTCAATCATTGTCGGAGGTTAACCCCATGCACACGCTTATCGTTACGGCCCATCCGGATCACCATTCACACACCCATGCTGTGGTTGAACAGCTGGTTAAAGGCATTTCAGCGAGCAGCCAACACAGTGTTGAAATCGCCGATTTAGCGGCTGAGCAATTTGATCCACGCTTCAATCAGGCGGATGTCGATCAGTTCAAATCGGGAACCGTTTCGCCTCAGGATGTATTGGCCGAACAGCAGCGTCTGAATCGTGCCGATGCGCTGGTATTGGTGTATCCGATTTACTGGTGGTCTTTCCCGGCACAGTTAAAAGGGTGGATTGACCGCGTGTTTACTCAGGGCTGGGCGTATGACGACACCGGCGAAAAGGTCATCAAAAAGTTGGGTCATCTGCAGGTGCATCTGCTGGCACTGGGCGCGGCGAATACGCGCACTTATCTGCGACGTGGCTATTTCAGCAGCATGCGAACTCAGATTGATGAGGGAATATTTGGTTATTGCGGCGCGCCGGTAGTCACCAGCGAACTGTTGTTGCCGTCCGATGAGGGTTATCCTGATGCGCATTACGCGCTTGCCCGGCAACTGGGGCAGCGACTTTTCACTTTGAAGGAACCTGCATGAACTCACCCACGCGCCAGCGTATGACCTTTGACGCCCGCCGCGAGCAGCTGATTAACACAGCGTGGAATCTGGTGCGAGAGCAGGGCAGCGATGCCCTTACACTTGGGCGAGTGGCCATTGAAGCGGGTGTCAGCAAGCCTGTGGTGTATGAGCATTTTGGCACCCGCCACGGTTTACTGGCTGCGCTGTATGAGGACTTTGATGTGCGGCAAAACGCTGTTATTGACGCGGCGATGGCAAAAGCGGGAGGCGATCTGGCAGAACGCGCCAGCACGGTGGCGGCTTGCTACGTAAACTGCGTACTGACACAGGGGCGCGAAATTCCCGATGTGCTGTCAGCACTCAATAGCTCGCCTGAACTGGCTGAAGTAAAGCGCAAATACCAACTCGATTTCATGGCGAAGTTACGTCTGTGGTTTGCTGAGGCGAAGCTGCCGCAGTCCAGCCTGTGGGGTTTACTGGGCGCGGCAGACGCCCTCTCAAACGCTGTGGTGTGTGGCGATATCCGGCAGCTGGATGGCGTAAAGGAACTGCAGGGACTGATTGAGGCGCTGGTGCAGCGCCACCTTATCTGATGCTGTTCACCAGCCAGTTTTTTAGTTCGGTGAGTTCCTTCTGCTGTTCCGGAAACGCCGCAATCAGTTTCTGCATTTCAGCCTGCAGTGACTCCGGTCGATACGCCACACCTTGCAGCTGCATCGCCAGCGTTTCTAGCGGTGCGGGATTGAGGCTATCGGTGAAAATTTGACTGCGGGTAATGGTGCCACGCTCAACGTCAAAGTGAATCTCAACGCCACCCCAGACAAAACGTTCCTGCAGCAGATGTGAGAAATCAGGCGCCTGACCAAAATTCCACTCCCAGCTGCTCTGGCGGGCGAACTGCGCCTTAAAGCCGGGAAGGTCAGGCAGGGCTTCCGGTGAAATAAACTCGGGCTCGCAGGTTTCATGGTAATGCGCGAAGTAAGCCGCAATCACCTCACGACGGATGTCTGCAAAACGGATATCAGGAATAAAATCCGCGATGTTCGCCACGCGTGAACGCACCGAGGTGATCCCTTTAGCCTGCAGCGTTTTGATGTCCGGGTTGAGGTAATCGGCAAGACGTGAGAGATCGGCGCTCATCAGGAAAGTGCCGTGGTGAAAACCGCGATCGGGCGTTTCACGATAGGCGGAACCGGAAATCTTACGCATATCGCCATTCACATTGACCACGATGTCATTGCGACCGGAGGCTTCGGCGCGCATACCCAGCTTCTCAAGCGCCTGCAAAATAATCGCCGTCGAGACAGTTTTATCGTATTCCGGTTTACCAGCCATAAAGGTGAAACAAGCGTTGCCCAAATCATGAAACACCGCACCGCCGCCGCTGCTGCGTCGCGCCAGTTTAATGCCATCTTCCGCCATCCGACGCGTGTTGCACTCTTTCCACGGGTTTTGCGCGCGGCCAATCACCACCGTTTCAGCGTTCTGCCATAAGAACAATACGCGCTGCGTGGTGGGCATCTGACGGAATATGCACTCTTCCACCGCGAGGTTAAACCAGGGATCGTGTGAATCAGAGATCAGCAAACGTAAGGTGGACATGTTTCCTCCAGTTCCGTGAGAAAAGGGCAAGCGGAGGACAGAATACGCTGATTCGGATGCAAAGATAAGCGGAGTGATTTTCGTGTTGAGTCAGGTACGCATCCTGCAACCAGAGGACGCCATTGATGATGTCACGCCGAGCGAAAAATCGATGCTGTGTTGAAATGGCTGAAAAAGGGCGGCATTCCTGCCGCCCCTGGGTGCATCTCACATCTTATGTAGCCAGGCGCACGCCATTTCTGGCGTTGACCATTTACAGAATCGATTTCGCCGTTTGAACCACGTTTTCCACGGTGAAACCAAACTCTTTGAACAGCAGCTCCGCTGGCGCGGATTCGCCGAAAGTGGTCATGCCGACAATCGCGCCGTGCAAACCGGTGTACTTGAACCAGTAATCGGCGATACCGGCTTCGATCGCCACACGCGCGGCCACCGCTTTAGGGAGCACAGATTCACGGTAAGCCGCGTCCTGCTTGTCGAAGGCGTCGGTTGAAGGCATCGAAACTACGCGCACCTTACGGCCCTCGCCCGTCAATTGCTCATACGCAGCAACCGCCAGCTCAACTTCTGAACCGGTGGCGATGAGGATCAGCTCTGGAACCCCTTCACTGTCTTTCAACACATAACCGCCGCGCACCACGTTAGCCAACTGTTCAGCAGTACGATCTTGCTGCGCCAGATTTTGACGCGAGAAGATTAAGGCAGTAGGGCCGTTGACGCGCTCAATCGCATATTTCCATGCCACCGCAGACTCAACCTGATCACACGGACGCCATAAGCTCATGTTTGGCGTCACGCGCAAACTGGCCATCTGCTCAACCGGCTGGTGGGTGGGGCCATCTTCGCCTAAGCCGATGGAGTCATGGGTGTAGACCATGATCTGACGCACTTTCATCAACGCCGCCATACGTGCCGCATTGCGCGCGTACTCGACAAACATCAGGAAGGTGGCGGTGTAAGGCAGGAAACCACCGTGCAGCGCGATACCGTTGGCGATCGCGGTCATACCGAATTCACGCACGCCGTAATGAATGTAATTCCCCGCGGGATCTTCATTGATCGGCTTAGAACCCGACCACATCGTCAGGTTGCTGGGTGCCAGGTCAGCAGAACCCCCAAGGTATTCCGGCAGAATCTTGCCGAAGGCTTCAATCGCATTTTGCGACGCTTTACGGCTGGCAATTTTCGCCGGATTGGCCTGCAGCTGCTCGATAAACTGTTGCGACTCAGTTTCCCAGTTATCCGGCAACGCATCTTTGATACGACGGTTAAACTCCGCCGCCAGTTCCGGGTAAGCCTCGGCATAAGCCGCGACTTTTGCCTCCCACGCGGACTCTTTCGCCTGGCCGGCTTCTTTCGCATCCCACTGCGCATAAAGTTCTGAAGGGACTTCGAACGGCGCGTGGTGCCAGCCCAGCTGTTGACGAGTCTGTGCAATTTCGTCGTCGCCCAGTGGTGCGCCATGCACATCATGGGTACCGGCTTTGTTCGGTGAGCCAAAACCAATCACGGTTTTGCACATCAGCAGAGAAGGCTTGTCCGAAACCGCTTTGGCTGCTTCAACCGCTTTCTTAATCGCGTCGCCGTCATGACCGTCTACGTCACGCACCACGTGCCAGCCGTACGCTTCGAAACGGGCGGCGGTATCGTCGGTGAACCAGCCATCAACGTGACCATCAATAGAGATGCCGTTGTCATCATAGAAGGCCACCAGTTTCCCCAGCTTCAGCGTCCCGGCGATGGAGCAGACTTCGTGCGAAATGCCCTCCATCATGCAGCCATCGCCCATAAACACATAGGTATGGTGATCAACGATGTCGTGGCCAGGGCGGTTAAACTGCGCCGCCAGCGTACGTTCGGCAATCGCGAAGCCGACGGCATTGGCGATCCCCTGACCTAGCGGGCCAGTGGTGGTTTCAACGCCTGGCGTATAACCGTATTCCGGATGACCGGGTGTTTTTGAATGCAGTTGACGGAAATTCTTCAGTTCGCTGAGTGGCAGATCATAACCGCTCAAGTGCAGCAGGCTGTAAATCAGCATCGAACCGTGGCCATTCGACAATACGAAGCGGTCACGGTTGGCCCATTTGGGGTTGGTAGGGTTGTGCTGCAAAAAGTCGAGCCATAAAACTTCCGCAATATCCGCCATGCCCATCGGGGCACCCGGATGACCTGATTTGGCTTGTTGCACGCCATCTATGCTTAATGCACGGATGGCGTTGGCTCTTTCCCGGCGTGTTGACATAAGGTTCTCCAGAGGTAAGAAGTCGGTGATTATTTAGTATGTGAAACTTGTTCGTAGTAACCGATCTTCTCGACTTTGGCGGTGGAGCCACCACCTTCAAACTCTGAGGCCAGCCAGGCATTGACGATGTTCTTCGCCAGTTCTGGACCGATAACGCGTGCGCCCATGGTCATGATCTGAGCATTGTTGCTTTTACGGGCACGCTCAGCAGAGAAGGTGTCATGGCACTGTGCCGCACGCACGCCTTCCACTTTGTTGGCCACGATTGCCACGCCGATACCGGTGCCGCACAGCAAGATGCCGCGTTCAAATTCGTTCTTCTGGATAGCGGTTGCCAGTGCAAAAGCGACATCCGGGTACATCGGGCGGTCGTTTTGCGCGTCATTGGTGTAGTCCGTCACCTGGAAGTCTTTCTCTTCAAGCAGTTTTTTAATGATGTTTTTCAATTCGATAGCCGCATCATCGGCGCCAATTGCGATAGTTTTCATCGTCATTCTCCAGCAGGGTTTAGTTCTGACGCCTGAACGTTTGTTATGCAGGCGAGAAGATGTTCATCGATAGCTTGCCACAAATCCAATCATATGTTCAATGGTTGTTCATATGTCCTGCGTGCTGATTTTGCGATGCAAAGCGCAAAGGGTGCTGATACCGCGCGGATTGCGCCGCATTTCTGCGTATTTTTCCGATTCAGGGCCAAAATCAAATCTCATGAGCAGGCTCACATTTTCAATCATTGCAGTTGAGAGATGTACATTTATACGTGTAGTGTTCATTTGTTCGCATAACGATACCAATGTACAAGAAGACCCCTTGAGGACTCGAACATGTGTCATTTACACCGTACCTCTCAGTACACCTGCAGCCAGCGCTCATTTCGCGTCTGGTCAACACCAAACAAGAGTTCTAACCACGCACGTCACGGAGGTGCGTTATGAGTCAGCAAAACATGACGGCGGTTGAGAAATCCGCTATCAGCAAAATCTCCTGGCGTCTGGTGCCTTTCGTGGCACTGATGTTCTTTATTAACTTCCTTGACCGCACCGCAATTTCTTTTGCTGGCCCAAATGGCATGACGCAGGACCTCGGTCTGACAGGCGTGCAGTTTGGTCTGGCATCCGGCATCTTCTTTATCGGTTATATCCTGCTGGAAGTGCCGAGCAACCTGGCGTTGCATAAGTTCGGCGCACGTCGCTGGCTGGCACGCATCATGATCAGCTGGGGTATCGTCTCGCTGCTGTTCACCTGGGTGAGCAGTGTCGAAGGCCTGTATACGCTGCGCCTGCTGCTGGGTATTGCTGAAGCGGGCTTCTTCCCGGGTGCGATTCTTTATCTGAGCATGTGGGTACCGGGACGTCATCGCAGCAAAATCCTGTCCTTGTTCTATCTGGCACAGCCGCTGACCGTCGTATTCGGTGCGCCCCTGGCGGCAGGTTTGATTGAGCAACACGGTCTGTTCGGTCTGGATGGCTGGCGCGTGATGTTCCTGGGTGTTTCCATCCCAGCGATTCTTATCGGTATTGTGGCGCTGTTCTGGCTGGTGGATTCACCGCGTCAGGCGAAATGGTTAACCGCAGATGAGAAGACCTGGCTGACCAACGAGCTGGAAGCGGAGCATCAACAGAAGCAGGGCCATAAGAAACATAGCCTGCGCTCCGTCATGGGCAACGGCCGTGTGTGGACGCTGTGCCTGATCTACTTCGGCTTTATCTATGGCCTGTATGCGCTGGCCTTCTTCCTGCCAACCATTATCGGCGGCTTCCAGCAGCAGTTCGGCACTACCTTTAACGTGATGCAGAAGGGATTGATCACCGGCGTGCCATACCTGATTGCGGCTGTGGTGATGTACTTCTGGTCAAAAGATGCCACCCGTCGTGGTTGCAAAACCTGGCACATCGCGATTCCAGCGCTGGCCGGTGGTATCAGCGTGCCACTGGCGCTGTATATGGATTCACCGTTCACCACCATCATAGTGATCGCGATTACTGCCAGTTCCATCTTTGCTGCCTTGCCTAACTTCTGGACGCTGCCAACGCAGTTCCTGACCGGCGCGTCAGCCGCAGCGGCTATCGCACTTATCAACACCTTAGGAAACGTGGCGGGCTTCTCCGCGGGCTACATCACTGGCGCACTGCACGACGCCACCAACAGCTATGTGTTACCGATGTTCGTGGTCGGTGGCTTCATGCTGCTGTCAGCCGTCCTTATGCTGTTATTGAATCGCCAGCGCCCGCAGTCTCAGCCGACCTCTATCGCACAGGAGCACTAAAATGACGTACCTGTTTAACCAACCTTCAGCCTTTGCTGCTGAACTCATTGAAGGCTTTGTCGCCGCCAACGCCGATAAAGTTCGTCAGGTCACCGGTGGTGTGGTGCGTAGCACGCGCAGCCAACCCAATACGGTTGCGGTGATTGTGGGCGGCGGTTCCGGTCATTATCCGGCCTTCGCCGGGTTGGTTGGACAAGGTCTGGCACACGGCGCAGCCATGGGGAACCTGTTTGCTTCGCCGTCTGCTCAGCAGATCTACAACGTGGCAAGAGCGGCACATAACGGCGCGGGCGTGTTGCTGATGTTCGGAAACTATGCGGGCGATGTACTGCACTTCGGCCAGGCTTGCGAACGCCTGCGTGCCGAAGGTATTGCCTGTGAAATTCTGGCGGTAACCGATGATATTTCCAGCGCCAGTAAAGACGAACGGGTTAAGCGCCGTGGTGTGGCCGGGGATTTGTGTGTGTTTAAAGCGGCGTGTGCAGCAGCGGAAGCGGGCGATGATTTAGCCTCCGTACTTAAGAAGTCGCAGCATGCTAACGATCGTACGCGGACTTTCGGTGTGGCATTTGGCGGATGTACCTTGCCGGGTGCCACGCATCCTTTATTTGAAGTCGAGAAAGGGCGCATGGCGCTCGGTCTGGGCATCCACGGTGAGCCGGGTATCAGTGAGACTGATGTGCCCAGTGCCGATGAGCTGGCCGAGCTGTTTGTTGAACGTCTGCTAGGCGAAGTACCTGCCGACGTCAAACAGATTGAAGGTCATCGCGTGGCGGTGATCCTCAACGGTTTGGGTTCAGTGAAGTATGAAGAGTTATTCGTGGTGTATCGCCGCGTGGCACAACTGCTGGACGCTGCAGGACTTAAAGTGGTTCAGCCCGATGTCGGTGAGTTTGTTACCAGCTTCAACATGGCGGGCGCATCGCTGACGCTGATGTGGTTGGACGATGAGCTGGAGACACTGTGGTGTGCGCCGGCAAATGCACCAGCCTATCGCAAAGGAAGCGTGCTGATCGCGGAACCGCTAAGTGCGGAAGAGCGTGAAGAGAGCACGGAAGAAGCATTGCCGCAGGCTTCAGCTGAGTCCCAGCAGAGCGCACAGCGCGTGTTACATATCCTGGAATCAGTGGCAGATTTGTTACAGCGTAACGCGAAAAAATTAGGTGATATCGATGCAGTGGCCGGTGACGGTGACCACGGTATCGGTATGGAACGTGGCGTGCTGGGCGCGGTGGAGAAGGCGCGTGAAGTGGCTGCGCGTGGTGCAGGTGCCGGCAGCCTGTTGTGTCGTGCTGCGGATGCCTGGGCAGATAAAGCTGGCGGCACATCGGGTGCACTGTGGGGGGTGGCATTAACTGCGCTGGGGACGGCCATTGGCGATCAGCAGTCACCCAATGCGCAACGCGTTGCAACCGGCGTACGTGAAGCCAAAGAGGGCATTATGCACTTTGGCAAAGCGAAGGTGGGCGATAAAACCATGGTCGATGTGTTGGTGCCGTTTAGCGACAGCCTTAACGCTGCAGTCGCAGAGGGTGCTTCACTGACCGATGCCTGGTTGGCGGCGGCGCAGGTAGCCGATAAGGCCGCACAAGATACCGCTCAGCTGGTGCCGAAAATGGGTCGTGCGCGTCCGCTAGCCGAAAAAAGTGTCGGTACGCCAGATGCGGGAGCCATTTCACTGGCGATGATCGTCAATACCGTTGGCGATCTGCTAAAAGAACATAAAGCCTCTCAGCAAGGAGCGTAATGATGTCTCAGCCCAAAATCTGGCTCGGCGTCAGCCTGAAAATGTATTTCGGTTACCAGCAGACACTGGACTGGTGCCGCAAAGTCGCCGGATTGGCTCAGTTGCCGGCGGTGAAAAACGGTGATGTCGGGTTGTTTGTACTGCCCGCTTATCCGGCTATTCCCGCTGTGGCTGACATTTTCGCAAAAACACCGGTGCGCTATGGCGGCCAGGATGTTTGCCAGGCTGAGAACGGCGCCTGGACCGGTGAGGTCAGCGCCAGCATGTTGCAGGAGCTCGGTTGCTCACTGGCCGAAATCGGTCACGCTGAACGTCGTCGCCACTTTCATGAAGATAAAACGCAGATTGCTGCCAAAGTGGCTATGTCGCTGCGACACGGATTAACACCGGTATTGTGCATCGGTGAAGAACAGCAGGCCGGGCCGGAGCAGGCCATCGCGCTGTGCGAGCTGCAGCTGGCGGAAGCATTGGCTGATGCGGTGCAACAAGGTTTACGCGGCGAAGTGTTCTTTGCCTATGAGCCGCAGTGGGCGATTGGTGCACCACAACCTGCACCGGATAGCTATATCCGCGCAGTGTGTTCGGGCCTGCAACAGTTGAAAACGCCGGAGGGTATCACCTTAAAAATCATTTATGGCGGCAGCGCCGGGCCGGGGCTGATTCAGCGTCTGGGGACTGACGTTCATGGTCTGTTCCTGGGCCGTTTTGCCCACGACCCGAATGCACTGGCGCAAATCATTGAAGAGGCCAGCGTGCTGGCGAAGGAGATCCGTTAATGAGCCGTATCGGACTCAGTACTTATGCCTTTTTCTGGCGCATGTCCAGCAAAGTGCCCAACCCGCTATCGCTGGAGCAGATGCTGCAGCAGACCGCCGAGATGGATGTCTCGGTATTCCAGATTTGTGATTATCCGGCGATTGAAAGTTGGTCAGATGAGCAGTTGCAGGACCTTCGCCAATTGGCCGACAAGCTGGGCATCACGCTGGAGTTAGGTACACGTGGCTTAGGCACTGCGCATCTGCGCCGTTACCTGCATATGGCGAATATTCTCGATGCCCATGTGGTGCGCTCCATGTTCTACACCGCCGATCACCGTCCGTCACTGGATGAAGCGGCAGAGTTGATTGGTGCGGTGTTGCCTGATTTCGCGCGTCAGCAGGTGCGACTGTGCCTGGAGACGTATGAGCAGGTCAACAGCGGCGCGATGATGTCGGTGATCAATAAGTTTCTGTCGCCGTGGTTGTGCGTGTGTCTCGATCCCGCTAACTGCGTAGCAGGACTGGAATTGCCTGAACAGGTGATCGCCAATACGGCGGCGCGCGTCGGCAACCTGCACATCAAAGATTTTGCCTTTACGCGTCGTGATGGCTGGGTCGGCTTTACCTATGCTGGCTGCCTGATGGGCGAAGGCCTGCTGGACTATGACCGGATGATCGCCAGCGTGCGTCCGGCAGAAAGAGAGATTAATCAAATCGTTGAACACTGGTTGCCGTGGCAGGACGATGCCGTGCTGACCTGCGAGCGCGAAGCCGAATGGACGCGCCGCACCGTTGAATTCTTACGTAGTAAACAAGATCAGGAGTTATACCAATGAGCAATGCATTGAAAACCATCACCGTAATTGGCGCAGGCGGCAAAATGGGTATGCGCATTTCTGCCAACTTCCAGAAAAGCGATTACCAGGTGTTTTACGTTGAGAACTCACCGAAGGCGCAGGAACAAGTCACGGCGCAAGGCCGTGAGTTGTCTGATGCCGCTTCTGTTGTGCCGGTCAGTGACGTGGTGATTCTGGCGGTACCGGATATCGTTCTGGGCAAAGTGTCTGAGGGCGTGGTGCCACAGATGAAGGCCGGTGCGATTCTGCTGACGCTGGACCCGGCTGCGGCTTACGCAAACCTGATCGCGCATCGTGACGGCATCGAATATGCGGTGGCGCATCCTTGCCATCCATCCGTGTTCCTGGAGCGCTACACCAAAGAAGAGCACGCGGATGCCTTCGGTGGCATCGCGGCGGTACAGCATGTGGCGGCTTCGTATGAAACCGGCACAGATGCGCAGAAAGCCGAACTGAGCAAAGTCATCAGCGTGATGTACGGTCCGGTAGAGGAAGTGCATTGGGTCACGGTGACGCAATTGGCCTATCTGGAGCCAACGCTGGTGGAAACCGTAGCCTGCATGGTGGGCGCTTTTATGAAAGAAGCACTGGATGAGACCGTCAAGCACAGCGGCGTGCCGGAAGAAGCGGCCAAAGCGATGCTGTATGGCCATATTCAGATCGCACTGGCCGTGGCCTTCCGCGCCACCAACCCGTTCTCTGATGCCTGTATGATTGCCATGGAATACGGTCGCGAGAAGATTGTGAAGCCAGACTGGAAACAGATCTTCGATCAGAAAGAGTTGGATATCGTGATTGCCCGCATGCTGAAAATCGACGCCATTAAGCGTTAAGCGTGATGCAACCTGCGACTCGCCTCGCTGCTGTCTGGCGAAGCGAGTCGTATCAATGATATAACACCCTCCTTAAATCAGGTGTCACGATACAAGACAGGTAACGGATGGAAAAAAACACGCTTTCTCAGGACTCCGAGCTGCTGACAGAAATTGCGGTGGCCTATTATCAGGACGAAATCACCCAGGAGGAGATTGCGCGTAAGTTTGGGATATCCCGCATTAAAGTTGGCCGACTGCTCAAACGTGCGCGTGAAGAGGGCATCGTCGAAATTAATGTGCGCTACCATCCGGTGTTCAGTACGCGCCTTGAACAGCAGCTGCAAAGCCGTTTCCCCCAACTACAACGTGCGCTCATTGCACTGGATTCGCCGGACGATGAAGAGCAGCGTCGTCAGGTGGCGGCGCTAGTTTCAGCCCATCTGGCGCAATCATTAAAAGACAATGCGATTGTCGCTGTCGGGCAAGGGCGCAACGTCGCCGCTGTCGCCGATTACCCCGGCCAGGTGCCGACACGTAACTGTCTGTTTATCAGTGGTATTGGTGGAACACATCGTCCTGGTGATGCAATTAACGCCGATCATATCAGCCGTCGTCTGGCTAAGAAGTTTGGCGGTATCAGTGAAACCCTGTACGCACCTGCCTATGTCGAGAATCGTGCGCTGCGCGATGCCTTTATGCAGAACGGCACCATCAAAGAGACGCTCGACCGCGCACGTAAAGCGGATGTGGCGCTGGTGGGCATCGGTGATATGAATGAAAACAGCTATATGGTGAAACTCGGCTGGTTTACGCCGCATGAGATCATCGATGCGCATGTGAATCAGGGCGTCACCGGGGATGTTGCGGGTTATGACTTCTTCAATGCCCAGGGACAGCATGTGGATACGGTGATGAATGACCGGGTGATTGGTCTTAGCATCGAGGAATTACGTAAAATTCCCTGCGTGATTGCCATTGCCTCCGAGAATACCAAAGCGATGGCACTGCTTGGCGCACTGCGTACCGGGGCGATCGACATTGTGGCGACCACGGCGCAAAATATTCGGACGATTTTGAGTATGTCGCAGTAAATCCTATTCCGTGGCTAAGCCATGCTGCATGGCTTAGCTAAGTGGTTATTAGCAATACCTCTTTGAGTTTCGCCAGCGCCTCAGTGTGTTTAGATGGCTGCATATTAGATAAATTATGTAATTTCCATCGAACGGCGGGTAACAGCTCAACACCTGTTAATCCTAACAGGGCCCAGTCTGGTGTTCCCTCCTTGAATGTCAGCAGGAATTGGCGCTCTTGCTCGGTAATTGAGCGATTAATTGTCTCAATTAATTGAACTCTAGCTGCTTCCAGTTCATTCCTTGGGACATCAACCTCCGCCATATTACGAAATTCACCCTCATACACACCGGAAATGTCTTTTAACTGTGGCCTTAACAATTCTGACAATGGGCGAGGGTGGCTGACCAAATAGACCAGCAGTGCTTTGCGCAATTCTTCTGTCAGCCCTTCATTATCGAGCAAAAATTTAACATCAAACAAATCACGCGGATGTTGACGATCCAAAGCAGCACATATTTTCCCTGCATACAGATCAGCAAAAGCGACCACGAACGTTTCTGCGAAACCAAATTCGTCCTCAACGGAATCACTCACTGAGATAACCGAGGGCTCATAAACCGTGCCACGCAACACGGGAGATAACTCAATTTTTATCTGTATGCCACTTCGTGTGACCGTGAGTCGTAATGCATCCATTTTGTCTTCGTAAGATTTAATCACTTTGCTGCCAGTTATTCTCGCACTGATGTCCTTTGTGATTTGATCCAACTTTGAGCGGATAGTCATGAGCGATTGCTGACGGTCCATCACCGGCAGAAAAACCAGATCAATATCGACGGATAAACGGGGTAAATCACGAATAAAGAGATTTATTGCCGTGCCGCCTTTCAGCGCGAAGCAGTCATGCTGTGAGACAATCGGCAGGACCTGTAACAATAGCTGTACTTGCTGATAATAAACACTTTGGCGGTCCATTAATTCGACTCCCTGGGGACGGTAATATTCCATGTTTTATCCAATCTGCCGCCACGTGCTATTTCACGTTTACCCACACCTAAATCATATTCTTCCGGCTTAAGGTATTTGAACCAGGCATGATTATGCTGCTGAGACAGCCATAAAAATAATCGTTTGCTCTTGATGCTGGAGCTGGCACGCAAAAGCGCATCCACTTTTTTGGGCGATAGAGTAGGCAAGCTCTGCATCAGTTGATCTGCATGTTCAAAGCTCATTGCTGTTGGAACCCCGGCCAGGGCCTCAAGAATCGCTTTTTCGGGTGTAGAGTAGAGCAAGGGCGGAAGTGACTCTCGCCAGTTATCTTCACGAAGATAGCGTATTTCCTGCATCAGTGAAGCTGGCCATAACCGGCGGGTGCTGTGCCATGCAAAATGAATGTTGCTGTCAATTTTATTCAGCCATGCAGGCAATGCCGTTTCTGCGTATAGCTCGATGTGGATATGTTTGCTACGTGATTGATAATGTGCGAGTCCTTCCAGATCAAGTGCGCTCAATCCGCCGACATAGACGGGGAAGAGACTCATTCTTTGCAATGAGGTGACAACACCTTTCCAGTTAACCTGCGATGTTTCGCGGACGTACACCCCAGGGGTCAGTGTCAGCAGGGTTTGGCTTTTGACCGCGTTATCAATGAAGTGCGGATTTAAACCCTGTGTCACCAACCAGGGTTTAGTGGCGAGTAATCCCGCAGGAAGTATCTGTTTCAGCCTTTGACGACTTTCAGCGTTCAACATTGCTTTTGGTTTGCATAATGGTCATATAACGGCAATTATCGCCGTTAATTTCAAATTAAGCAAACCAGATGGAAGTTTTGGTTTGTTGTGTTTGAGTTGCACGGCAATTATCGCCGCCCTTTTGACTTTATATAAACTGCACGGCAGGTTTTTTCACTCCCTTATAACAGCAGGGTAGCCTGTTCCAGTCACCCAACCGTCACCCCAGTAACATAAATCCTTCATTCCCCTGAGCTAGCTTACCGCCATTCTGTTTTCAGGACTGCGGATGCATGAGCCACCTTTCGCTACATCACATCACTAAAGCCTGGGGGGAAAAAATTGCCCTCAATGACATTACCTTTGATGCCGCAGAAGGGAGCTTTGTTGCGCTGCTTGGGCCCTCCGGTTGTGGAAAATCTACTCTGCTGCGCACCATTGCCGGGCTGGAAACTGCCGACCGCGGTGAAATCCACTTTAAACACGCTGATATCACTCATTTGCCCCCATCGCAGCGCAAACTCTCGATGGTTTTTCAATCCTATGCGCTTTTTCCACATCTGAATGTCCGCGAGAATCTGCTGTTTGGCTTAAAAGCGCGTGGGGAAGACAAGCAGACGTTTGCGAGCCGACTGGATGACGTCAGCAAGCTGATGGAACTGGATAAGTTGCTTGATCGCCTGCCGTCGCAACTGTCTGGGGGTCAACAGCAACGTGTGGCGTTGGGAAGGGCGGTTATCGCGAATAACAACCTGTGTCTGATGGATGAGCCCCTGTCCAACCTTGATGCCAAGCTGCGGCAGAGCATGCGCCGTGAGATTCGTGCCTTACAGAAGAAGCTGGGGCTCACCATGCTGTATGTCACGCACGACCAGACCGAAGCGATGAGCATGGCGGACAGTATTATTCTGCTGAATGACGGCCACATCGAGCAGCAAGGCACACCGAACGATCTCTATAACAACCCCGCCACGGTTTTTGCCGCACAGTTTATCGGCGCGCCACCCATGAATATCCTGCCGTTGCACAACAAAGAAAACCGTCATTACCTGAGCCACTTATCGGCGCCGGTGGTTGAGCATTGCGATGAGGTGGCATTGAGTCTCGGTTTACGAGCGGAAGATATTCAGCTGATTTCACCTGAACACGCTGCCTTAAAGGCCAGAGTGATCAGCTACGAATACATGGGCGCTGACACTTTACTGGTGTGCCAACTGGCTGGCCTGGCCGATGCCATCACCGTGAAAGTGCCCGGCATGCAGCATTTTGTCGAGGATAGCCAGGTCGGATTGCAGTGGTCAGCAACCCGTCAATATCTGTTTTCCACCATGACCGGCAAGCGCTGTGTGTCTGCCGAGCAACAGATGTTTGTTTCACAGAAAAAATACGCTGTTTAACCGTTGTTATTCGCCCAAGGGATAATCATGTCTGCGATTCGTTACTCACGTCTGGCCTCTGCTTTACTGCTTTGTACTACGGTTTCCGCTTTTGCCGCCGATCCGGTCAAATTGCAGATGTACTATCCCATTGCGGTCGGTGGCAAAGTCAGCCACACCGTTGACGCGCTGGTGGCTGATTTCGAAAAAGTGCATCCGGAAGTGAGCATTCAGCCGGTTTACACCGGTGACTATGCGACAACCGTCACCAAAGCGCTGACCGCGTTCCGGGGTGGCAATGCACCGCAGCTGGCGGTCATTGGTGACATTGAGGCTTATTCTCTGATTGATGCGGGCGCGATTGTCGCCGCCAGCGATCTGGCAACAGGTGATGAAGGCAAAAAATGGATCGACGGCTTTTATCCTGCCTTCCTGCGTCACATTGACGGCAAAGTGTGGGGCGTGCCATTCCAGCGTTCAACCGTGGTGATGTACTGGAATAAACAGGCCTTCGAGAAAGCTGGCTTGAATGGCGACACACCGCCAGCCAACTGGCAGCAGGTGGTGGAATTCAGTAAAAAACTGACCATCAAAGATGCTAACGGCGTGAGCCAGTGGGGCATCGAGATTCCGTCCACGCCAAACGGTTACTGGAACTTCCAGGGACTCTCTGCCACCAATGGCGGTCGTCTGGATAACGGTAAAGGCACGGCCGTACATTTCAACACCCCTGGTAACGTTGAAACACTGCAATGGCTGACCGACCTCGGGCAAAAAGAAGAAGTGTCACCAAAAGGCGCCATCGCCTGGGGCACCACGCCACAAGACTTTATCAGCGGTAAAACCGCCATGATGGTCACCACCACCGGTAACCTGACCAACGTGCGCGATAACGCCAAATTCCCGTTTGGTGTGGCGATGCTGCCAGAGAAAACCCAGCGTGGCAGCCCAACCGGCGGCGGTAACCTTTACGTCTTTAAGAATGCCTCACCCGAGCAGCAAAAAGCCGCGATGGAATTTATCCGTTGGGTGACCTCACCGGAGCAGGCCGCGCGCTGGAGTATCGCGACAGGCTATGTGGCGACATCTCCAGCGGCATGGGACACCACGGTGATGAAAGACTACGTGAAAGAGGTCCCTCAGGCGCTGGTCGCGCGTGAGCAGTTGAAGTATGCGCAGCCAGAACTCTCGACCTACAACAGCGTACAGATTCAGGATGCGTTGAACCATGCTGTCGAAGCGGCGGTGACCCAGGCAAAAACCCCGGCAGAAGCACTTGAAGGTGCGCAGAAGCAAGCGGATCGCCTGTTGAAGTCCTACCAGTAATGGAAGCGCGATGAGCACGATAATTGCCAGTACGGCGCAGCGTCGTCCCGCATTCTGGTCGACGCAGCTTTATGGTTACCTGCTGATTTTGCCAGCACTGAGTTTTTTGCTGCTGTTTACGCATTATCCCGCGGTGGCGACGATCTGGGAGAGTCTGTTCAGCGCTTCCCGTAATAATCATCCGGCCCACTTCGTTGGGCTGGATAATTACATGGCCTTGCTGGATGACGATATCTTCATCCAGTCGCTCTGGAACAACTTGTTGTATGCACTGATCACCATTCCGCTGGCCGTCACGCTGGCTTTGATGATGGCGCTGGCCGTGAATCGACGATTGGCAGCGAATTCGCTGGTCCGCGCGGCGTTTTTTATCCCATCATTGCTCCCCATGATTGCCATCGCTAATTTGTGGCTGTTTTTCTACACTCCGCAGCTGGGGCTGTTGAATAAGTTGCTGGCGCTGTTCTCACTGCCTGCCGTGAACTGGCTCGGTGAGCCGGGCACGTCCCTTTATTGTCTGATGGCGGTTTCTGTCTGGCGTGAAGCGGGCTTCTTTATGATCTTCTATCTTGCTGCCTTACAGCAGATCGATCCCCGCCTCAATGAAGCGGCAGCGATTGAAGGGGCTTCACGCGGTTACTTTTTCCGTCGCGTGCAATGGCCGCTGTTGATGCCAACGACGCTATTTGTGTTGATCAATGCTTCGATGAACGCCTTCCGCATTGTCGATCAGGTGATTGCCATGACCAACGGGGGCCCCAACAACAGCAGTAGTCTGCTGCTGTTCTATATCTATCGCACCGCATTCAGTTTCTGGGATATGCCTGCTGCCGCGGCGATGACCGTGGTATTGCTGGTGATTCTGGCGGCGATTGCGCTGATTAAATTTACGCTGCTGGACAAGCGAGCCCATTATCAATGAATAAGACGAACACGTTGGGTGGCTGGTGTCTGAATCTCACCATCTGGCTGGCGGCGCTGCTATGGCTGCTGCCGATTATGGTGGCAATTTGGGTGGCGATCCATCCGGCATCGGATCAGGCCAGTTTTTCGCTTTTCTCGCCGCTGACCTTTGATAATTTCATCAAGGCCTGGCATGCCGCGCCTTTTGCCCGCTACTTCCTCAATACCACCTTGCTGGTGCTGATGATTGTGCTGGTGCAGTTGATTTTAGCGACCATGGCGGCCTATGCGCTGGTGCGTTTCAAAATGAAATTCTCAGGGGTTATTTTCGCGCTGATCCTGCTGCAGTTGATGATTAGTCCGGACGTTTTGATTTTGAACAATTACAAAACCATCGGTGCGTTTGGGCTGCGCGATACCTTAACGGGAATAGCATTGCCGTATTTCGCCTCTGCTTTTGCCATTTTTCTGCTGCGTCAGACGTTTAAAAGCATCCCGCTGGTGCTGGAAGAAGCGGCGATTGTGGAGGGAGCCAGTCGGTTTTATATCTTGCGCAAAATCTACATTCCATTGGCGAAACCGATCTACATCGCTTTTGCCCTGGTCTCGATCAGTTTCCACTGGAATGATTTCCTGTGGCCGCTGGTGATTACCGATTCCGTCAACGTAAGACCGCTCACCGTCGGATTGCAATTGTTCTCGGCGCCAGAGCAGGGCGTACAGTGGGCGCTAATCGGTGCCGCAACTTTGATGACCACCATGCCGCTGCTGGTGCTGTTCCTGATTTTTCAGCGTCAGTTTATTCAGTCGTTCATGCGTGCTGGTATTCGCTAAGGAGTGTTTTTCGTGACTCATCCGCATCCATTGACATCCTTGCAGCGCGAACTCCTCGGCGATGTGGCCGAGCTATATGCTTTACCTGATTTACGTCCTGCAATGATGGATAACGTGCTGCGTTTCGGTGTGATTGCTGATCCGCAGTATGCCGATGTCGAAGCTGATATCGCCAATAACCTCTACTACCGTCATGCACTTGATAAGTTACCGCAGGCAATTGAAGCCCTGAATCAGCAACCGCTGGATTTTGTTGTCACGCTGGGGGATTTGGTTGACCGCGATTGGGCCAGCTATGCCGCCATTCTGCCGCTGTATGACCAGTTGGTGCATCCGCATGCGGTAGTGTTGGGGAATCATGATGCGCAAACCCTTGCTCAGCATCTGAATAATCGTGCGGCACTCCCTAAAAGTTATTACGCGTTTCGTTTAGCGGGGTGGCGGTTCATCGTTTATGACGGTAACGATGTCAGTTTGTACTGCAACGCGCAGAATGGTGACGACTACTACCAGGCGGAGAACCTGCAGGCGGAATTAAAGGCGCAGCGACAGCCGCAGGCTCAGCCATGGAACGGTGCCGTCGGTCAGCAGCAGCTGAACTGGATTGAACAGCAATTGATTGAAGCTCAGCAACGGGGGGAAAAAGTGGGGGTGTTTGGTCATTACCCGCTGGCGCCTCACACCACGCATATACTGATGAACGCCAGTGTGCTGGTGGATCTCCTTTCTAGTTACAACATACATTTTTGCTTCTCAGGACATGACCACCGCGGCAACGCTGCATACATCGGTCAGACAGGGTTTTATACCATGAAGGGCATGCTCGATGGTCCAAGCGAAATACCCTTTGCGGTGGTCGAAGTGGATGATAATGGTGTAAGGATTCACGGCTTCGGCGGGGAGATAAGCCGAGGTTTGTGTTAATGCGGTCAGCCGGCGGGGCTCATATCGCCTGCAATTTAACCGGCGCGCTTCAGGGGCTGTGGCGGTAACTGTTGCCGACGACGGGCAATCTCTTCAGCGCGCTGTAACAACTGCTGCAAATCATCCTCGTCAATGTCGAGAAGCTGACCGTTCTCAAGTGCCTGATGCAGATCATCGCGAGTAATTGGCACTTCAAGCGCCACTGAATTCGTTTTAGGTTCGTTTGCAGCCAGCGGATGCGGATAACGGCGACCCGCAAGATTATTAAAAATGATTGCCAGTACAGCAAGACACACGGAATTTAGCAGCACGGGAGAGAGAATAAACTGATATCCCAATTGCTGAACGCCACTGCCGCCCAGAATTGCTGTCAGCGCCACCGCCCCGCTGGGAGGATGCAAGCAGCGCAGCTGAAACATCACGGCAATGGCGAGACAAGCCGCAATGCCGCAAGCGACTGCGGGATAGGGCACATACATCGCGGTTGTCACGCCTATCACGCCTGCGACCAGATTTCCGCCAACAATCGACCAGGGTTGCGCCAACGGACTATTCGGTAAGCCGAAAAGCAGCACTGCAGACGCCCCCATCGGTGCCACAAACCATAAGTTGACCTCACCAAGCAGCCAATGGCTGGTCAGGCTGGTGATCATCAGGCCGAGGCCCGCACCGATGCTGGCCATCACTCTCTGTTTTTTGGCGACCGGTAACGGATGCGGCCAAAGACGGGCAAGGAAAGTCCGCAGCGATGTTATCCAGCTGGCGCGACGCAGGTGTGTCATGAAGGTCATACTCTGTCATAAGAAAACGCGATGGATGGCGATTGTCGCTGATCGATTCCTGAGGAACAACCACAATGTTAGTGTGCTGTTACCAAACGGTGATGAGGTTACAAGCTGGAACAATGATGTTTAACCGTGTCTTACACAACGTCTAAGGTTGTTGTATAGTCCGTTTTTTTTCGGAGGAACCATGCTGCCCAACTCATCCACGCGCCTGAACAAATACATTAGCGAGAGCGGAATCTGCTCACGACGTGATGCCGATCGTTACATAGAGCAAGGCAACGTTTTTATTAACGGCAAGCGCGCGATCGTTGGCGCACAGGTCTTTGCCGGGGATGAAGTGAAAGTGAATGGGCAGTTGATCGAGCCGCGTAACGAAGAAGATTTAGTGCTGATTGCGCTCAACAAGCCGGTGGGCATTATTACCACTATGGAAGAGGGTGAACGCGATAACATCGGTGATTTTGTTAACCACAGTAAACGCGTGTTCCCGATCGGCCGTCTGGATAAAGACTCACAGGGTCTGATTTTCCTCACCAACCACGGTGACCTGGTCAATAAGATCCTGCGCGCCGGTAACAACCACGAGAAAGAGTACGTGGTGACCGTAGATAAGCCCATCACCGACGAGTTTATTGCCGGGATGGCGGCGGGTGTGCCGATGCTGGGTACTGTGACCAAAAAATGCAAAGTGAAGAAAGAGTCGACCTTTGTGTTTCGTATCATCCTGGTTCAGGGTCTTAACCGCCAGATTCGCCGAATGACCAAGCATTTTGGCTTCGAAGTCACCAAGCTTGAACGTACGCGTATCATGAATGTCAGTCTGAAAGGCATCCCGCTGGGCGAATGGCGTGATTTTACTGATGACGAATTGATTGAGTTGTTTAACTTGATCGAGGATTCTTCATCCGAAGACAAAAAAACGCAGCAAAGCCAGGCGAAAAAGAAACCGGCAGCAGCGGCGAAAAAAGTCGCATCGAACGGTGCAAAGATCCCCGAGAAAGCTGCGGCCAAACCGGCAGGACGTCAGCGCTTTGCTCAACCTGGTCGTAAAAAGAAAGGGCGTTAAATTTTCCCTGGATTTGCCATGACTGTTTAAACCCGGAACAAATTTTATAATCCTCTCACTATTTGTTCCGGTTTTTCCCTCCATACTTTTTTTAACAAAGGAGGGAACAATGAACAACGCAACCTGGTTAGATGAAATGCAGCATTTCTATGCCGCGCAGCCGCGTCCGGCGTGGGTTCCACGCATGTTTTGGCTGACCAAAAAACAGCGTAATAAAATTTTGACGGAACTCTTGCTGCCGCAGGCCAAACAGAGATAACGCTGTTATTTAGCCGGTTATTTAATGTTAAGAATAACCGGCCCTTATCACTCTTCTTCAGCTACTTTGACCACGGTTTTACCAAAGTTATTACCCTTCAACATATCGAAGAACGCCTGTGGTGCATTTTCTAATCCATCGATCATGTGTTCACGATAGTGAATTTTCTGCTGTTCAACCAACGGCATCATCGCCTGCAGGAATTCTGGATATCGATCACCGTAATCCTGGAAAATAATAAATCCCTGCATACGGATTCGGCGCTTCAATATCCCACTCAGGATTTGTGGCGTACGGTCAGGGCCAGCGGGTAGGGTTTTGCCACTGTTATAGGTTGAGACCAGTCCACAAACCGGTACGCGAGCGGCGGTGTTCAACAGCGGGAACACGGCATCAAACACTTTGCCACCAACGTTCTCGAAATAGATATCGATCCCGTCCGGGCAGGCGTTCGCCAACTGTTCAGCAAAATCCTCACGATAGTGATCGAGACAGGCTGAGAACCCGAGTTTTTCAATCGCGTAGCGGCATTTCTCTTCACCACCGGCAACGCCAACCACATGACAGCCTTTTAGCTTACCCAGTTGCCCGACGGTGGCTCCCACCGGGCCCGTCGCGGCGGCGACCACCAGGGTTTCGCCCGCTTTTGGCTGCCCAATGTCCATCAGGCCCATGTAAGCGGTGAAGCCGGGCATCCCCAGAATGCCCAGCGCCCAGGATGGATGGGGCAGATCGCCGATTTTCGCTACGCCAGTGCCATCCGAGACGGCATAACGTTGCCATCCGCTGCCTGCCAGTACCCAGTCACCGGTTTTAAAATCGGGATGCTGCGATTCAACCACCTGTGAAACCGTACCGCCAACCATTGGCTGATCGAGTTGTGCCGGAGGCGCATAGGATTTACTGTCATCCATGCGCCCGCGCATATAAGGATCGAGTGAGAGGTAAGCCGTGCGGAGCAGCATTTCACCCGTTTTGATAGAGGGAATAGGTTGTTCAACAAGCCGGAAATTCTCTTTAACCGGTTCGCCATCGGGGCGCGATGCCAGTAGCCAGGTTTGATTGCTGTCAGGGGATTGCGTCATCTAAACCTCTTTACTCATTTGAATCAGGCAAGTGTAGTAGAAACCATCTTCCCAGTGAGCCAGCGCACAAACCCACACAAAACTTTACGCTGGGAAAACCGCTAACGCATTGAACATAAAAGCCCCTTCAACATCTGCACAATCGGTCTCGGGCATTCTCACATAACCGCTCTTTAATCGACTGCGTATACCTATAGCGGTGCAATTAACCCAATAGGTGACGCATGACGGTTCAACAATCTTATGATTTAGCAGCAGATCACGACGCGCATATCGCCTCCGCAATCGCTAAGTTTTTCCGTCGCATCATCCCGATGCTGGCGCTGATGCTGATTGTTAACCAGATTGACCGAGCCAACATTGGATTCGTCAAAGCCGAATTACAGACGGATGCGGGGATCAGTGCCGCAGCCTTTGGTCTGGGCGCAGGATTGTTCTTTATTGGTTACGCGCTGTTCGAAGTGCCCAGCAATATGATGTTGAAAAAACTCGGGGCACGCGTGTGGCTGACGCGCATCATGATTACCTGGGGCATCGTGGTGGTGTTAACCGGTTTTGTGAGCACGCCGCTGCATTTCTATGTCCTGCGCTTCTTATTGGGTGTGGCAGAGGCGGGATTTTTCCCTGGTGTCTTATTCTACTTTCGCCAATGGGTGCCGAACGCATGGCGCGGTCGTGCCACCGCGATGGTGCTGAGTGCCACCGCCAGCGCCTTTCTGTTTTCCGGCCCCTTAACCGGCGCGATTCTGATGCTGCATGAGGTGAACGGGCTGGCCGGGTGGAAATGGGTGATGTTCCTGGAAGGGGGCGGATCGATTGTGATTGGTTTGCTGGCCGCGCTAGTGCTGGTCTCTAAACCGCAGGATGCCAAATGGCTTAACCCAGCAGAACAACGTGCGTTGCAAGCACAGTTAGCGTTAGAGGATGCAGCTCGTGACGTACATGCTAAAGAGCACGGCCGCTGGGGTTTATTGCGCGATCGCAGCTTACTGTTCTATTGTCTGATTTTTTTCACCATGACCATGACCGGTTACACCCTGGTCTTCTGGCTGCCGCAAATCATCCAGCGTATTCAGGGTTACAACAGCTTTGAAATAGGTTTGCTGACCGCCGTTCCGTGGTTATGTGCCATTGTTGCCTTGTTCCTGCTGGGTAAAACCACCGACCGCTACCGCGATAAGCTGGATAAAGGGCTGGGTCTTGCGATGCTGATTGCCGCGTGCGGCACCTTTATGGCCACCACCGGGACACCCTGGTTTGGCTTTGTCGCGATGATCGTCGCTTGCATTGGCTCGAAAGTCAGCGCGGCATTCTTCTGGCCAATGCCGCAAAGCGAATTACCTGCTTCAATCGCCGCGCCTGGCATTGCCCTCATCAACTCCATCGGCAACCTCGGCGGGTTCTTTGCACCCACCGTGTTTGGCTATCTTGAACTTCATACCGGCAGCACCACCGGCGGGCTGTATGCGCTGACCAGCGTGTCGGTCATCACCGGTGTCTGGCTGCTGCTGCGACGCAAACCTGTTCCCCCTACATTCGGTCACACGGAGAGAAACCATGTCCGACACACCAGTCATTAAATCGATGCGTATCGTTCCGGTTGCCGGATACGACAGCATGCTGCTGAACATCGGCGGGGCGCATAACTGCTATTTCACGCGCATTCTGGTGATCCTTACCGATTCAGCAGGCAACAGCGGCGTGGGGGAAACGCCGTGCCACGCTTCAACGTTGCAACTGCTGGAACATTTTCGCCCGCTGATTATCGGTAGCTCACTGATGCGTGCTAACGCCACGTTGAGCCAACTGTTCGCCAGCGACGCGCGGCAGCAACACACCTCGCACACCAATGACATTCATATTCCGCAGATGAATCCAGAGAAGTTTTACAACGCGGCGGCGGCTATTGAGGCTGCGTTGCTCGATCTGCAGGGGAAATTCCTCGATCTGCCGGTAGCGGACCTGCTTGCCAGCGGTAAACAGCGTGAGCGTATTCCGGTGTTGGGATATCTGTTTTATGTCGCTGACAGAAAACGCACGAATATGGACTACCGTTCGGGTGATAACGAAGCGGATGGCTGGTTCAGGCAACGCCACCAACCGGCAATGGACAGTGCAGCAGTGGTGCGCCTCGCAGAAGCCGCAGTAGAACAATACGGTTTTCGGGACTTCAAGCTAAAGGGCGGCGTCTTGCATGGCGAGCAGGAAGTCGAAACCGTGGAAGCCTTGCTGTCGCGGTTTCCACAATCTCGCGTCACCGTCGACCCCAATGCCAGTTGGTCGCTGGATGAAGCCATTCGCTTTGGTAAACAGCTGGCAGGCAAAGTGCCATACCTGGAAGATCCTTGTGGCGCAGAACAGGGTTATTCCGGGCGCGAGACCCTGGCCGAGTTCCGTCGCGCCACTGGCGTGCCGGTGGCCACCAATATGATCGCCAATGACTGGCGGCAGTTGCAGCATGCTCTGCAGCTCAACGCTATCGACATCCCGCTTGCCGATCCCCATTTCTGGACGATGCGCAACGCCAACGTTGTCGCGCAGCTGTGTAATGAATGGGGCCTTACCACCGGTTGCCACTCCAATAATCACTTTGATGTTTCACTGGCGATGGTGGCCCATCTTGGTGCCGCAGCGCCCGGCGATCGTCAAACCGCCTTCGATACGCACTGGATATGGCAGGATGGCCAGCCACTCAGCCACCAGCCACCGCAAATACGTGACGGCTACCTGGAGCTGCCGCCGGGGCCAGGATTGGGTATCGAACTGAATATGGAACGCGTCGAGCAGGCGCATGCGCTCTATAACGCACTGCCCGATAAGAACCGCAACGATGCATTGGGCATGCAGTTTTTGATTGATAACTGGCGTTTTGACGCCAAACGTCCGGCCCTGGTTCGCTGAGGAAGTTAAATGAAGAAAACCTTTCAGATAGCCACATTACTTACGGCGATGGCGCTCAGCGCACCATTGCTGGCAAAAACTTTTGTTTACGTCTCAGAAGCCGATGATGGCACCATCGCGCGCTACATACTGGATGAACAATCCGGCGCATTGCAACTGCTAGGTCGCACTCAGGCAGGCGGAAAAGTGATGCCGCTGGCATTGAGTGCCGACCACCAGCATTTATACGCGGCCATTCGCAGTAAACCACTGCAACTGGTGAGCTGGCACATCGATCGCGCGACGGGCGACCTTAATCACAGAGAGGCAGTGCCTGCCACGGCCAGTTATCCTTATATCAGCACCGATAAACAGGGGCGATTCCTGCTGGGCGCCTCCTACGATGGCGATGTGGTGCATGTCTATCGGCTAGCCAAAGATGGCAAGGTGATAGCACCGCCGG
>NZ_CAJCKS010000040.1:0-38175 GCF_903970985.1 Pantoea sp. ME81
AGATGGCGATCGGCGCCGGCTACATCGAAAAGCATGATAATGGACTGCTCTACAATGCCTATGCGGTCTGCATGCCGGATGGCCAACGCCAAGTACATCGTAAGATCCATGCTTTCGAACATGCGGGCATCGCCCAGGGAAATGAATTCACCGTGTTTGACACGCCATGGGGGGTGAAAGTCGGGATTCTGATTTGCTGGGACAATAATTTAACCGATAACGTCCGCATCACCGCGCTCATGGGAGCCGATATTCTGATTGCCCCGCATCAAACAGGTGGCACCCATTCACGCAGTCCCTTTGGTATGAAACCCATTCCGGTGAGCCTGTGGGAAAACCGAGAAAGCGATCCCAGCGCACTGGAAATCGCTCTGGCTAGCGACAGCGGTCGAGGCTGGTTGATGCGCTGGCTGCCTTCGCGTGCGCACGATAACGGTCTTTTCGTCCTGTTCAGTAATGGCGTCGGACTGGATAACGGCGAGATCCGTACCGGCAATGCGATGGTGATTGACCCCTATGGCCGCATCGTTAACGAAACCACTTCCTTCAGGGATACGCTGGTGAGTGCCGACCTGGATCTCTCGTTACTGGCGATGTCTACCGGACGCCGCTGGATCCATGGTCGTCGCCCGGAGCTTTATCAACTCCTGTGTGAACCTCAGGGTTATGAGCGTGATGCACGTACTGCACGGTTTTCCGAAGATGTTCCTGTGTTCGATCACAAAATGGCGCGTAAAACATTTTTGGATAAAAAATAACGCAGCATGAGGAGTAAACCTTTCGCGTTTTATGAATACCGACACTGAAGACGCCTGGGGAAGTTAATACTAATATAGGGAAAAACAATAAATGAAGGGATTTATGCATCATGGCATTTTTATCTGCGCCATGACATTCACCTCGTTAGCTGAAGCGGTAATAGAAATTCCGTTTAAATTCGATGAGAGTGCAGTACCGATTGCAACACTGAATATTAATGGTCAGGATGGCGAGTTCATGCTTGATACCGGCTCCGCATTTGCTTTCCATTTTGATCAGTCATTTATACGACAGGTGACCTGGTTAAAATCCCTTAAGGAGAAAGTGCGAACCACCGATCTGACCGGCAAAGTGTTCCTGCATGATAAATTCATGTTCCACCATGTTTACGTCAATGGTATGAACTTTGAGAATGTTGAAGGGATTTCCCTGGTTCCATGGGGGCTGACGCTGCAGCCTGACGGCAAACGTCCGGAAAGTATGGTTATCGGATTGGGGCTATTCCGGCAGAAAGCCCTGCTCATCGATTATCAGCATCGCCTTTTTTCCGTCGCTGATCGGCTGGACGATTTCAATATCGATCGTCAGCAATGGTTAACGCTGCCGTTAATGTTAACCCATGAGGGTATTATCATTGAGGCAATGAAGAATAATGAAACCTTTAATATGCTGCTGGATACCGGCGCATCACACTCAATGCTGTGGAGTAAACGTTTAAATAGAACAGAGAACGTTTATCCCTGCAAAGAAGTCATCGACGAATTGGATTATGAAGGCTGCCGGGCGACTCAAATAAATATCAAAAACACAACATCCGGGGAAATAGATATCGATGTCGTGCTATTAGATGATGTTGACTCGCGAATGGCAGCGGAGGGTATATTAGGCACCGATTTCTTACAGCACCATCGTGTTCTGATTGATTTTCCTAACCAGCAGTTATTGATGCGCGCCATTGAACCAGGCTGAGCAGCAATAAAAAAACCCGGCTTGCGCCGGGTTTTGCTTCGCTACACTCTCAATCAACTACTACTCAATGGTTAACCGTAAGCCAGCAGCGTGCGCTGGCAAAGTGCCGAACGGACGCAGTCGTTTTTGTCGAAACGCACCACACCAATCATCTCGTCTTCTTCGAAACGCGCCAGCGCATCGGCTAGACCGGATTTGACATGGGACGGCAAGTCACACTGGGTGATATCACCGTTGACGATAACCGTCACGTTCTCGCCTAAGCGTGTCAGGAACATCTTCATCTGTGCCGCAGTGACGTTTTGTGCCTCATCAAGGATCACTACCGCATTCTCAAACGTACGTCCGCGCATATATGCGAAGGGCGCAATCTCTACCTTGGCAATTTCAGGCCGCAGGCAGTACTGCATAAAGGAAGCGCCGAGACGTTTAACCAGAACGTCGTATACCGGTCGGAAATACGGGGCGAACTTCTCGGAAATATCCCCAGGAAGGAAACCGAGGTCTTCATCCGCCTGCAGAACCGGGCGCGTCACAATAATCCTTTCGATATCCTTATTGATCAGGGCCTCAGCCGCTTTGGCTGCGCTAATCCAGGTTTTACCGCAACCGGCTTCACCGGTGGCGAATATCAGCTGTTTCGTTTCTATGGCATTAAGATAGTGCGCCTGAGCTTCATTTCTGGCTTCAATCGGACCGCGATCGCGTGAATCACGCGCCATACCAATTGAGTCCAACCCACCCATCTGCACCAGCGAAGTGACCGATTCTTCTTCGCGCTGACGGTGACTGCGAGAATCACTACGAACGACTCTTCTTGCTTCACGACGCGCTTTGATCACTGCTTTCTGTCTTCCCATAGTGGCACCTTACAGTTGGTTTCATTTATCGCGGCGGATCACCCGCGGCGATGACTTGAACGCTTTAGAGGTTTGTTTGGCTTCCTTGTAAGCCGGGTCTGGCCATTGAAAATAGTGTGCAACAACGACGAAGCGCTGAAGCGCACCGGTAGAGAATTGGCGTTAGTTCGGAAACGGTAATTGAAAAGTGAAGAGGATACTTTGGAGGGAAGAAATCCCCCGCAGTGTACTGCGCTAGCTGAAGTGTATTTAACTGTCCATAGAAGGACCGGGTCATGCGCGAACTCCAGTGGACTTAGCCACACAACTGACAACGCTTATGAGTAAAGTGCATCATATTAACCATGCTTTGCAACAGTATTTTTACGTCACGACAAAGAAAAACAGATAAGCGAAGCATGAGAATTTTCGTCTTAAATTAAATTATCTCGCAATTTCAGTGGGATGGATTATTTGACGTGCGACGAACTTTTTCGGAACATTCGGAAGTGGAAGCGACCAGGGGAAAGTTTACGGTCGGTGAAAAAAGCGCCAGCGCAACCTTATCGCTGTGCTGGCACGGTGCGTTTATTAATCAGGCCTGCAGTAAAGGCTGGCCAAGGTAATGTTTTTCGTCAGGGACGCCGGGCAAAACGAAAAAATATCCGCCGCCAATCGGACGAATATATTCTTCCAGCGCTTCGCCATTGAGACGTTTTTGCACGGTGATAAAGCCTTTGGCTAAATTATGCTGATAGCAAACGAACAAGAGTCCCATATCTAGCTGCCCCGAACCGGTAATCCCTGAGGAGTAACTGTAACCCCGGCGCAGCATTAAACTGCTGTCGGTTTCCGGCGTGCGTGGGTTAGCGAGACGGATATGCGCATCCAGCGCGATGACATCGCCATCCGGGTCTTTGCTGTAATCCGGCACGTCATGTTCCTCTTTCATGCCCAGCGGCGCACCGGAAAGTTTCTCACGACCGAATATCGTTTGCTGTTCACCCAGTGGAGTGCGATCCCACATTTCAACGTGGAAACGAATGATGCGCACCGCCTGATAACTGCCTCCCTGCGTCCATGCCGGTTCTTGTTGATTTGCAGTGACCCACAGCAACTGATCCATCAACGCAGGATTATGCGTGTCAGGGTTAGCGGTGCCATCTTTAAAGCCCAGCAGATTGATCGGCGTTTCTTTACCGTGACTGCGTGCGGCGTGGTCGGCGATAAAGCCGTCGCGCCGCCAGCGCACGGCCAGCAGATCGGGCGTGTACTTAATGATGTCGCGCAGTGCGTGTATCACCGTATCTTGCGTATTGGCGCAGATTTGCAGCAGCAGATCGCCGTGACACTGATTGGCATCCAGCGAATCGTTGGGGAAGCGCGTCATGCTTTGCAGTTGCGTCGGTTTGTGTGCACTTAAACCAAAGCGCTCATCAAACAACGAGGTGCCCACGGAAAGCGTCATGGTGAGATTATCGGGTGCGATATCGGCGCCAAGAATGCCGGAATCCATTGGCGGTAGCTGCGGGTTGGTGACAACTGGCGCGGCGCCTCCTTTGGTCAGGAAAGCGAAGCGCGCTGTGAGCAGACGGAACAGACGCTCAAGGTCACTTTTATCACTGGCTAAGACGTCAAAGGCCACCAGCATCATCGAAGCTTGCTGCGGGGTGATAATGCCAGCCTGATGCGGGCCGTAGAAAGGTTGCGCCTGCTGGCGCGCATCGGGTGCAACCGTGCCAGGAGAGAAGCTGTCAGCTGCGGCTGCCGTATGGAACGGACAACCGCCACTCAGGGCGGCCGCGCCGCCCAACATACCTAACCCCTGTAATAAACGACGACGCGACGGCTCTGCCGCGTCATTTTTATGGCTCATGATTAGTCGAGACCTAAAGTTCCGCGCAGCAGGGAGAGATCTTCCGCCAGAGTGGTGATCGGCCCTTTCAGCGCATTGCGGTCAGCGGTAGTCAGTTTCTCGTAAGATTCGAAACCGTCTTTGGTGCGGTATTTGCTGAGGATGCTGTCGACTTTCTTAAAGTTAGCATCGACTTTCGCCAGCAGCTGCGGGTTAGCTTTTTGCAACTGTGGACGCAGCAGATCAACGATTTTCTGTGCACCGTCGATATTGGCCTGGAAGTCAGACAGGTCGGTACGGCTGTAGCGATCTTCTTCACCGGAGATTTTGCTGGCTGCCACTTCTTCGATCAAACCTGCTGCGCCACCGACCACTTTCGCCGGAGGGAAGGCCAGTTCACTGATGCGGGTCTGCAGATCCAGCACGTCCTGATTCAGCTTAGTCGCAAACTCTTCTGCACCTTTGGTGGTTTTGTCGGCCCACAGGATTTTTTCGATGCGGTGGAAACCAGTGAATTTCGGATCATCCGCTTTTTTCTCGAAGTCATCTTCACGGGCATCAATGCTGCTGTCCAGATCGGAGAACAGTTCAGCAATCGGTTCGATACGCTCGTAGTGTGCACGGGTCGGTGCGTACAGCGCTTTGGCTTTTTCCAGATCGCCCGCTTTTACCGCATCGGTGAAGTCCTGGGTGCCCGCCACCAGCTCTTTGACTTCGCTCATCACGTAGGTTTTGTAGTCCGTGATTGGGCCGGCCAGCTGCATGATGTCGGTTTTGCCTTTGGCTGCCGTTTTCGACTCACCTGACACCACCAGTTTGCCTTTCGGATTGGTCAGCAAGCCACAGGTCATGTCATATTCGCCTGCTTCGAGGTTCGCAGTCAGTTTCTGGCTAAAGCCCGGCGCGATGTTTTCACGCTCTTCTACCACCATCACCCCTTTCAGGATTTCCCACTCCAGCGCTTTCTGGCTGTTGTTTTTGATGATGAACTGGGTTTTACCCGCCTGCACATTGAGTGACATCGGCTCACACTGTTTGTCAGTGACGGTAACCGTGACTTGCGGGATGGATGCAGCAGATGCAGCGCCTGAGAGAGCCAGCATTGAAACCAACAGCGCCTTACGGCGGAAGCGAATCGTCATAGTGATATCCCTGTTACATGGAAGAACAGGCGCGCAATCGCGCCTGATTTAATTTCAGCGTGTGGTGCGCGCAGCACTGGCCGTTGGGCGCGCCGGGAAGAAGAACAGCAGCAGCGCCGGAATCAGGTAGATAAGCCAGGCCGCCACTTCACTGAGGCTTGGCGTTTCCTGATAGCCGAGAATGCCTTCCAGCAGCGTACCGACCACCGATTGGGTGGAGAGCGTGTTGCTGAGATCGAAAGCAATGTCCTGGAAGTGGTTCCACAGACCTGCCTCATGGAAGGCACGAATCGCTCCTGCTGCCAGGCCTGCCGCAACAAAGAGGATGAATAAGCTGGTCCAGCGGAAGAAGCTCGCCAGGTTGAGGCGGATGCCGCCGTAGTAGAGCAGCATGCCCAAAACAATCGCCGTTAATAAGCCCAGCACCGCGCCAATCGGCGGCGCGTAGCCAACATCCTGGGTGAAAGCCGCCAGCAGGAAGAAGACGGATTCGAGACCTTCACGCGCCACGGCCAGAAAGACCATGAGAACCAGCGGGAAGCCACCGCCGCCCTGTTTTTGCAATGCCTGATCGACCGATCGTTCCAGTGTGGCTTTGATGTTACGTGAGACTTTGCGCATCCAGAAGACCATGGACGTGAGGATGACCACCGCGACGACCGCGACGATGCCTTCAAACAGTTCTTGTTGTTTTTGCGGGAATTCGCCGGTGGTTTCATTGATGAAGATGCCAAGGCCTAAGCAGAGTGCCGCGGCAATGAAGACACCCGCCCACATCGCGGGGAACCACTGAGTACGCTGGGTGCGTTTCAGGTAGCTGGCAATCAGGCTGACGATGAGAGCTGCTTCAAGACCTTCACGCAGCATAATGAGAAACGGTACGAACATCACCAACCTCTTGATTGTTAAGCAGGGTAAACCTTAGGTAAAAATACGTAAAGTGCAAACGATATCGATTATCATTATCGCGGGTAAAATTACAAGTCACTGAATGAAATTATTTCTCATTTGCGGGCTGTAATACGGATTCTGTGAAAAGGGGTGATGGGGATTTCAGCGTTCAGATAAATATTCAGTGCTGGGGTGTGGCTGCAAGCTCAGTACGGGGATATCGCTGCAGGTTCAATGCCGGGTTTCCGCTGCTGCACGTTCGGTGCAGAGTTATCGCTTCAGGTTCAGTGCAGAGGTGTCGCTTCGAGTTCAGCGCATTGTCCACTAAAGGCCATCCCGATCGCGAAGAAACCACGCATCCCTGCAGATCGGCCGCGCCGTCCATGGCGCGGACGCTTCGCTCTTCGGAATGGCCTTTATTGGACGTTTGGCTGTGGTATTGCGTTGAATTGAATGTTTAAGCATTGCCGATTTTAATGACACGCACAGAAGCTTCAGAGCAGAAAGGCACCAGACTGCGTTATCACCCGTTGTTTTAAATCGAGTGTCGGAGCCTGGTCGATTCCATAAAAAAACCCGCCGTTTGAAGGGCGGGCTTGATGTATCAGAGACAAATTACTTGGTGTTGTATTCAGCTTCGGCGGCAGCGAAGCGCGCCTGTGCTTCTTCTGATGGGCCTTTGCCGATCAGGCTAAACACCACAATCGCGATGCTGGCGAAGATGAAGCCAGGAATGATTTCATACAGCTCGGTGTAACCATATTGCTTCCACAGCAGCACGGTCACTGCACCAATCACCATGCCAGCCAGCGCGCCGTTGCGTGTCATACGCTTCCAGCACACACCGAACAGGACAACCGGGCCGAAGGCTGCACCGAAGCCCGCCCATGCATAGCTGACTAAGCCGAGCACACGGTTTTCCGGATTGGCCGCCAGCGCGATAGCGATCAACGCAATCAGCAGCACCATTAAACGCCCTACCCACACCAGCTCTTTCTGACTGGCATTTTTACGCAGGAAGCCTTTGTAGAGGTCTTCTGTCAGGGCGCTTGAGCATACCAGCAGTTGGCAGCTTAAGGTGGACATCACCGCTGCCAGAATCGCAGACAGCAGGATGCCAGCAATCCATGGGTTAAACAGGATACGCGCCAGTTCAATGAACACGCGTTCGCCGTTCTGGCTTACGCCTGCCGCTTGTTCAGGGTGGTTCTGGAAGTAGGCGATACCGAAGAAGCCCACCGCCACGGCACCGGCCAGGCACAGGATCATCCAGGTCATGCCAATGCGACGTGCAGTGCGAATCGAGTGGTGAGAATCTGCCGCCATAAAGCGCGCCAGAATATGCGGTTGTCCAAAGTAGCCTAGGCCCCAGCCGAGCAAGGAGATAACGGCAACAAAGTTGAGCCCTTTCAGCATGTCGAGGTTTTCAAGACTTTTTGCTTCGATCACCGCCAGTGAATCATCCAGGCCACCTACCGCGATAATCACAAACACCGGGGTGAGGATCAGCGCGAAGATCATCAGGCTGGCCTGCACGGTATCGGTCCAGCTCACCGCCAGGAATCCGCCCACCAGCGTATAAAGAATGGTGGCAGCAGCACCGGCCCACAGCGCAGTTTGGTAATCCATACCGAAGGTGCTTTCAAACAGACGTGCACCCGCAACCACGCCTGATGCGCAATAAATGGTGAAGAAGATGAGAATAACTACAGCGGAGATAACACGCAGCAACTTGCTTTTGTCTTCGAAACGGCTGGAGAAGAAGTCCGGCAGCGTTAAGGCATTATCGTGATGTTCGGTCTGCACACGCAGGCGGCCTGCCACAATTTTCCAGTTAAGCCAGGCACCGATGGTCAGGCCAATGGCGATCCAGCTTTCTGAAATGCCGGAAAGGAAGATGGCGCCGGGTAAACCCATCAGCAACCAACCGCTCATATCTGATGCACCCGCTGACAGTGCGGTGACCACACTGCCTAAACTGCGTCCGCCCAGAATGTAGTCGTCAAAGTTTTTGGTCGAACGGTAGGCAATAAAGCCAATCAGCACCATTCCCAGGATATAAATTACAAAGGTCACCAACATCGGTGTACTCATACTCATACTCTCTCCACTTATTATTTAATCCGTTAAGAGAAATCTTTTTTCCTGAGCCCTCGGAACGTGATGGCATCAGGGCTTTACCGCATCCAGAGAAAGCGATTTCTCTTAAGGCGCGGTATCCTGCCGCAAAGGGGCGGCGCGCACAATGCATTTAACACAGCTGTCACAATGGTTTCACCTGACTTCGATGATTTAATGCCAATAGGTTGCACACGCTCACACTTTGAGTTGCACCTTGTTCAACATGAGAGTGCTCTCGTTGACGGGAGTTGCAACTTTGGCGAGCTTCTTGCAGCAAGTTTTGTGCCGTTTCTTCACATGACCGATTTTAAGTGTTGATAAACGTGCAACTCAGGTCACATTTAACATGGTTGCACAAAGTTGCAACATGAGTGATAGTGCAGCCCACGCTGATGTTGAATCATATTTTGAGGACGAGGAAATCATGGGAACGACCACCATGGGGGTGAAGTTGGATGAAGCCACCCGCGATCGCATTAAATTGGCGGCAGGTAAAATTGACCGTACGCCACACTGGCTGATCAAACAGGCGATTTTTAACTACCTTTCGCAGCTGGAAGCCGGTGAATCTTTGCCGGAAATTCCCCTCCAGCTCGCCGACGCCGCCAGTGAAGAAGGCACGGCAGACGAGTCATTCCAGCCCTTCCTCGACTTCGCTGAACATATTTTGCCGCAGTCGGTCACGCGCTCTGCCATCACCGCTGCGTGGCGTCGTCCGGAAACGGATGCGGTACCGATGCTGCTGGAGCAGGCGCGTCTCCCTGCCCCGCTGGCCGAGAAAACCCATCAGCTGGCTTATAGCCTGGCGGATAAGTTGCGTCACCAAAAAGGTGCAACCGGACGCGCCGGAATGGTGCAAAGCCTGTTACAAGAGTTCTCCCTCTCTTCGCAGGAAGGCGTGGCGCTGATGTGTCTGGCGGAAGCGCTGCTGCGTATTCCCGACAAACCAACTCGTGACGCGCTGATTCGCGACAAAATCAGCAATGGCAACTGGCAGTCGCATCTGGGCCGCAGCCCGTCGATGTTCGTTAACGCCGCGACCTGGGGTCTGCTGTTTACCGGACGTCTGGTATCGACTCACAATGAAGCCAACTTGTCGCGTTCACTTAATCGCATTATTGGTAAGAGTGGAGAACCGCTGATCCGCAAAGGCGTGGATATGGCGATGCGCCTGATGGGCGAGCAGTTCGTCACCGGCGAAACCATTGCGGAAGCACTGGCCAATGCGCGCAAACTGGAAGAGAAAGGCTTCCGCTACTCCTACGATATGCTGGGTGAAGCGGCGCTGACCGCCAGCGATGCCAAAGCTTATCTGGTGTCCTATCAGCAGGCGATCCATGCCATTGGTAAAGCTTCCAATGGCCGTGGCATCTATGAAGGTCCGGGCATCTCGATCAAACTGTCGGCCCTGCATCCTCGCTATAGCCGCGCGCAGTATGAGCGCGTGATGGAAGAGCTATATCCGATCCTCAAATCACTGACCTTACTGGCGCGCTCTTACGACATCGGTATCAATATCGATGCGGAAGAAGCAGACCGTCTGGAACTGTCGCTCGATCTGCTGGAAAAACTGTGCTTCGAGCCGGAACTGGAAGGCTGGAACGGGATTGGCTTTGTGATTCAGGCATACCAGAAGCGCTGCCCGTTTGTGATCGACTCCCTGATCGATCTCGCCCAACGCAGCCGCCGTCGCCTGATGATCCGTCTGGTGAAAGGCGCGTATTGGGATAGCGAAATCAAACGTGCGCAGATTGAAGGGCTGGAAGGTTATCCGGTTTATACCCGCAAGGTGTACACCGACATCTCTTACCTGGCTTGCGCCCGCAAACTGCTGGCGGTACCGAATCTGATCTACCCGCAATTTGCTACTCATAACGCTCACACGCTGGCAGCGATCTATCAGCTGGCAGGCAATAACTACTATCCGGGTCAGTACGAGTTCCAGTGCCTGCACGGCATGGGTGAACCGCTGTATGAGCAGGTGGTCGGCAAAGTGGCAGACGGCAAACTGAACCGTCCGTGCCGTATCTACGCACCGGTCGGCACCCATGAAACCCTGCTACCTATCTGGTACGTCGCTTACTGGAAAACGGGGCCAACACCTCGTTTGTTAACCGCATCGCGGATAACACCCTGCCGCTGGATGAGCTGGTTGCCGATCCGGTTTCTGCGGTGGAGAAGATGGCGCTGACCGAAGGCGCAGTCGGTTTACCGCATCCGAAAATCCCGCTGCCGCGCGATCTGTATGGTGAGAAGCGCGCCAACTCAGCCGGTCTGGATTTGGCTAACGAACATCGTCTGGCATCACTCTCCAGCGCCCTGCTCAATAGCGCCAGCCAGCCATGGATTGCCCAGCCGCTGGTCGAAGGTGAGCTGGGTGACGGCGTGAGCCGTCCGGTACTCAACCCGTCTGCGCCAGCCGATGTGGTGGGCAGCGTGCGCGATGCCAGCGAAGCAGAAGTCTCGGAAGCGCTGGATGCCGCAGTGAATGCCGGTCCAATCTGGTTTGCCACCCCGCCACAAGAACGTGCAGCCATTTTGGAGCGCGCCGCCGAAGCGATGGAAGGCCAGATGCAGCAGTTGATTGGCCTGCTGGTGCGTGAAGCAGGTAAGACCTACAACAACGCCATTGCCGAGGTGCGTGAAGCGGTTGATTTCCTCTATTACTACGCCGGTATGGTGCGTGATGATTTCGATAACGAAACCCATCGTCCGCTCGGCCCGGTGGTGTGCATCAGCCCGTGGAACTTCCCGCTGGCGATCTTCACCGGTCAGATTGCTGCAGCACTGGCAGCCGGTAACAGCGTGCTGGCGAAACCCGCTGAGCAGACGCCGCTGATTGCCGCGCAGGCGGTACAAATCATGCTGGATGCGGGCGTGCCATCAGGCGTGCTGCAACTGTTGCCGGGCCAGGGCGAGACTGTCGGTGCACAGTTAACGGGTGACGAGCGAGTACGCGGTGTGATGTTCACCGGTTCCACCGCCGTCGCGACGCTGCTGCAACGCAATCTGGCGGGTCGTCTCGATCCGCAAGGCCGCCCAACGCCGCTGATTGCTGAAACCGGCGGCATGAACGCCATGATCGTGGATTCTTCGGCGCTGACTGAGCAGGTGGTGGTCGATATCGTTGCCTCCGCCTTTGACAGCGCCGGACAGCGTTGCTCGGCGCTGCGTCTGCTGTGCGTACAAGATGATGTCGCCGATCACACCCTGAAAATGCTGCGTGGCGCGATGGCCGAATGCCGCATGGGCAATCCGGAACGTCTCTCTACGGATATCGGCCCGGTAATCGACGCCGAAGCCAAAGGTAACATCGAGCGCCACATTCAGGCGATGCGCAATAAAGGTTTCACCGTGTATCAGGCGGCGCAGGACAATCCGCAAGACAGCAAAGAGTGGACCAGCGGCACCTTTATCAAGCCCACCCTGATCGAGCTGGGTCAGGTGAGCGATCTGGATAAAGAAGTGTTTGGCCCAGTGCTGCACGTGGTGCGTTATGCGCGTAACAGCCTGCCACAGCTGATCGATCAGATTAACGCCTCTGGTTACGGTCTGACGCTGGGTGTGCACACGCGTATCGATGAAACCATCGCGCAAGTCACGGCAGGCGCGAAGGTCGGTAACCTGTATGTGAACCGCAATATGGTCGGCGCAGTCGTCGGCGTGCAGCCTTTTGGTGGAGAAGGTTTATCCGGCACCGGTCCAAAAGCCGGTGGTCCTTTGTATCTCTATCGCCTGCTGGCAAACCGCCCAGACAGTGCACTGCGTAAGACCTTCGATCGTCAGGATGCCGAGCGTCCAGTCGACAGTTCCGTACGTGCTGAGCTGATGAGCGCGCACCAGGCATTGCAGAGCTGGGCGCAGGATAAACCTGAACTGCTGGCACTCTGTCAGCGTTATGACGAGCTGGCGCAGGCGGGTACGGTGCGACTGCTGCCTGGCCCAACGGGTGAACGTAACACCTTCACGCTTCTGCCGCGCGATCACGTCCTTTGTATTGCGGATAACGAGCAGGACGCACTGATACAACTGGCGGCAGTGACCAGCGTGGGCAGCCAGGCGCTGTGGCAGGATGATGAGTTGCATCGCGCGCTGCGCAAATCACTACCTGCCGCCGTACAAAAACACGTGGTGCTGGTGAAAGATGTGCTGGCAGCCGGGTTTGATGCGGTGATCTATCACGGTGACGCCGATCAGTTACGTGTGCTGTGCGAGCAGGTTGCTGCGCGTGACGGCGCGATTGTTTCGGTGCAGGGCTTCGCACGTGGCGAAACCAATCTGCTGCTGGAACGTCTGTTGATAGAGCGCTCACTGAGCGTGAATACCGCCGCAGCGGGTGGTAACGCCAGTCTGATGACGATTGGTTAAAAAGATAAGGGCCCGCAAGGGCCCTTTTTCATGGCGCGCCGCGACGAATTTACCCATGGGTTGCGACGTTGTTTTCTGGCGCTTTGTATTTACGCCGCAGACTTGTTGCGCTTCATGCCAATCAAGGTCGGGAAGACAAACAGCGACTGCCCCAACCCGCGATTGGTGACAGACCACACCGCCACCGACAGCAGCGAGCAAATCCCCACAATCGCCACCGGATAGAAACACGCCCACAACACGGAGAACCAGGCATAGTCAAACAGATGATGGCGCTGAGCGAACAGAATCGCAGACATGCCAAAATACTCAATGAAAATACGATGGATCACGTAGATTTGCAGGGTGTTACGGCCAATCCAGTTAAAGTACGTCATCTTAAAGTGCGCGTTAAGCCAGCGGCAGGCCGCCACGCTCGCCAGCACCGCGATGATGCACAGGAACAGGCTCTTATCCAGACCAAAGATAATGTGAATGCCTGATACCGCCGCCAGCAGCGCCCATGGCACGAGATTTTCACGACGCCATTCGCTCATACGCAGCATCAGCGGGCTCCAGAACGCGCCCAGCAGGAAGAACAGGAAGTACTGCGCCACGCTTTGCGGCCCCCAATACGGAATGATCTTCTCCACTGCCAGATAGTTAAGCGCAATCGCGACCACCAGCAACGCCACTTTCTGTTTGTGGAAGATCTTCGCACACAGGAAATACAGTGCCAGTCCGTACAGATACCACGAGGTGCTCATCGCCATAAACGTCAGCTTCAGGAACTCAAACAGTGAACCCGCATAGGCGGCATTCAGGTTGTGTGAGATACGCTGACCGGTGATCTCTGTGGAGATGCCCACAATCGACCACCACTGAATAAAGCCCCATAAAATATAGAGATAGAACAGATTGGTAATACGACTGGTAAATACCTGCTTCCACGGACGATTAAGAATCCCGTTGGTTGCCAGCAAGCCCGAAACAAAGAAAAAGGCTGGCATACGCAGCGGAGATAAAACAGTATTAAACTGCACCCATATTTCTGCCGGTATCCAACCCGCCGTCAATAATTTCACCGTTCCTTCAAATCCGGGTAATACGGTGTGGTACAACACCACCAGCAATATGCAGGCCCCTTTCAGGGTATTGACCCATGCAATATCTTCTTTCCTGGCGTTATTCATATGATTAACTCCCGCTGCTGTGTAGGTCTTTAAGGAGAAGTATGAGGAAATAAACAATGATGCATTTCTGGTTATTCAACGATTATTAAACAAGCTGGCGGGGGATGACTCTAGCGAAAGTCCTAAAAGTTTTTTGCTGGTCCTGATATAACAATACTTTACAGTTCCAGACATTAATCAAATGCTAAGCAGGCTAACAATATCTTCCCAAATTAGAGTCACTAAGGGTATGACGAGGGAAATAAGGTTAGCAATTAATACAGGGAAATTAAGAGCAATCCACCACAAACAAACCAAATTAAAATCAAATTTTATTAGGATAATTATGAAATGTGGCAGATGGATAAACGCGGATATTAATATTGTGCTAAGAGAAAATAATTAGGGCCAGCGAACTGGCCCTTTTTGATTATTGCAGCGGTGCCGCTTTTGTCTCCTGCACTGGTTTTCGCAACAGTCGCGGATAGATGAATAACATTCTGCCTGGACCGCGATTCAGCAGTGACCACACCGCCAGTGAGATCGTCACGCAGAGCGCCACGCCCGTCATCGGCATTAGCAGCGCCCATGCCCAACTGAAGGCCGCATGACCAAACCAGCCATAATGCAGCGCCAGGGCAATCGCGCTCAGTCCCAGCAACTCTATGAAGATGCGGTGCAGTACGTAAATCTGCAGCGTGTTACGGCCAATCCAGTTCAGCCACGCCATGTTCAGGCGCTCATTGAGGAAACGGCACACGACGATACCAAACACGATGGTCAGCAGGCTGTAGAACGGGTTTTTATAGATGCCCCCCACATGATGTACCACGCCAATCACCGCGATGCCTGCCAGCAGCAGCCAGTGTTGGCGCTTAAGCTGGCTAATCTCAATCAGAGACTGGCTGAAGAATACGCCGAGCAGGAAGTAGAGATAGTTTTGCGCCACGCTGGCCGGCCCCCAACCAGGGATCAGGCTAAACTGCGCAGCGTAAGTCGCGACAATCGCCAGTGCCATCAGCGCCATTTTCTGGCGGTGGAACAGTTTGGTGAACAGGAAGAAGCCCGCCAGCGCGTACAGATACCAGAGGCTGGTCATGGAGGTCAGCAGCAGTTTAAGGAACTCAAACGGCGTGTCGGCATAGGCAGCGTTTTTGGTGCTGGACAGCCGCTCACCGAGGTGCGTGGAGATATAGTGAATGCTCAGCCACTGAATCACCCCCCACAGCAAATAGAGATACACGATATTGCTGAACTTCTTGGTAAACACCTCTTTCCAGCTCTTTTTGACGATCGAACTGGCCGCCAGCAGGCCTGAGACAAAGAAAAAAGCGGGCATACGCAGCGGTGAAAGATAGGTATTGAAGGTCACCCACCAGTGCGCAGGCACCATGCCGGCCGTGAGGTGATGCAGTGAGGGAGCGAAAGTGGTGATAATCGAGTGGTGCAACACCACCAGCAAGATGCAGGCACCTTTTAACGTGTTGATCCAGAGGACTTCATTTCTGGCATGTGTCATTTTATGATCCTGATTGCGCCATGAATTTGTAAAGAATTATTTATATTTACAAAGATGTCTCAATCGGGGGCGTCTTAAAAATCCTTCTGCTCCTTGCCAGCAAAATTCCATAGGCAATAAAATATTATTTTTCAGTTGGTTAATTGAAAGTTCTTTGACAATTTTCAGAGGAAACTGAGAGAAGGGATTCAGATGGGAAAAGAGAAAGCGCCGTCAGAACCAGACGACGCTTGAGACTATTGGTTAAGAAACTTGTCAAGAAATTGTCGGGTGCGTGCCTGCTGCGGATAGCTGAACAGCTCTTTCGCTGCGCCCTGCTCCACGATACGGCCCTGATCCATAAAGATCGCCCGATCGGCCACGTCACGCGCAAAACTCATCTCATGCGTGACGATCACCATGGTGCGTTTCTCCTGCGCCAGCGCGCGGATGGTATTCAGCACTTCACCCACCAGCTCAGGATCCAGCGCCGAAGTCGGCTCATCGAACAGAATCACTTCCGGTCGCATCGCCAGCGCTCGCGCAATGGCGACACGCTGCTGCTGTCCACCGGACAAACGACGCGGGAAGCTCTCCTCTTTGCCGTGCAGACCGACCTTCTCCAGCAAGCTGCGGGCTCGCGCCACGGCTTCTGCTTTCGGTTCACCCTTCACGATCACCGGCCCTTCAATGATGTTCTCCAGCACTGAACGATGCGGGAACAAATTGAAGTTCTGGAACACGAAACCCACCTGCTGACGCAAACGGCGAACCTGCTCTTTCTGCTTGTTGAGCCCATTACTGGCATCAATGGTGATATTACCCACCGTGACGCGGCCGCTATCGGGCACTTCCAGCAGATTGATACTGCGCAGCAAGGTGGTTTTCCCCGAACCGCTTGGCCCGATAATCGCCACCACTTCACCCGGTGCCACATCCAGATCAATGCCGTGCAACACGGTCTGGCCGTGGAACTGCTTGACCAGCTGACGTACTTCAATCGCACTCATTTTGCCTCCCGATCCTGTCGATTCACATGCGCTTCCAGGCGATTTTGTAATGCCGACAGCACCGTCGCCATTACCCAGTAAATCAGCGAGGCAGCCAGATACATGGTGAACACTTCCAGCGTACGTGAGGTGATCAATTGCGCCTGACGGAACAGCTCCGGCACCTGAATGGTGGCCGCCAGCGAGGTGTCTTTCACCAGGCTGATAAAGCTATTACCGAGCGGTGGCAAAGCGGTACGTGCCGCTTGAGGTAGAATCACGCGGCGCAAGGTTTGCCATGGCGTCATGCCGATACTGGCCGCCGCTTCCCACTGCCCACGTTCAATCGCCGCAATCGCGCCACGCAGGGATTCAGAGGCGTAAGCGGCGGTATTGAGTGACAGACCAATCATCGCTGATGGGATAGGATCCAGCTCGATACCAAACTGCGGCAAGCCGTAGTAGATCATAAACAGCTGAGCGATAAGCGGCGTGCCACGGAAAATCGACACATAGATGCGCGCCAGCCAGTTAATCGGCCAGAAATGTGACAGGCGCATCAGCGCCAGCACAAAGCCAAGCACCAGACCGAAGAACATCCCGCCGATACTCAGCTGCAGCGTGAACAGCGCGCCTTTGAGTAAGAATGGTGCTGAATCCAGCACCAGTTGTAAGCTTTCCTGCATTATTTAGTGACGTCCGCGCCGAACCATTTCTCAGAGAGTTTGCTCAGCGAGCCATCTTTCTGCATGTCAGCAATCGCTGCATCGATGGCTTTCAGCAGGTCGTCATTGCCTTTACGCAGCGCCACGCCGGATTCGAGACGAGAGAAGGCCGGGCCCGCTACCGCCATGGTGTCGCCGGTTTTCTTCACCAGATCCAGCGCCGCTAAACGGTCCACCAGAATGGCATCAACACGACCTGAACGCAGATCCTGGTATTTGGTTGGGTCATCATCATAGGTACGGATATCGACGCCTTTGACGTTGTCACGCAGCCACTGTTCGTAGTTAGAACCCAGGCCGACACCGACTTTCTTACCAGAGAGATCCTCTGGCTTGGTGATGCTGCCAGCATTTTTCTTCATCGTCAGCGCCTGAACGCCAGAGATGGTGTATGGCGTGGAGAAGTCATACTTCTTCTTACGCTCGGGTGAAATCGTTACCTGATTGATCACCACGTCGATGCGCTTAGAATCCAGTGCCGCCAGCATGCCATCCCACTTGGTCGGTTTCAGGTCCGCTTTGACGCCAAGGTGTTGCGCCAGCTCTTGCGCAAACTCCACTTCGAAACCAGTTAGCTTGCCGCTCTCATCCTGGAAACTGAACGGCGGATAGGTGCCTTCCAGACCCACGCGCAGCTCACCTTTGCTCTTTACCTGTGCCAGCAGATCTTCTGCGGCGAACGTTTTAACGTTAACGCCCGCGACCAGCGCGACCGCCATCATGCCCATCACCAGTTGGCGACGAATTGGAGAGAAAGCCATGTTTACCCCATTATTGTGATGTGTTGTGTGCTATGAGGCGGCGAAACCGGGATTTGCCGCCTTTTCGTTATTGGCGCTGCATTCAGGCCCATTTCAGGCCAGAACAACAGCTGCCGGATTATAAACCTTTTTTATCTTAGCCTTAGACCGAAGGATGATAAGCAAATAACGCAGGCGCGCCGCCAGTATGAATAAACAGCAGCGGCCCTTCACGACGGAAACGATTCTGCGCAATGCCATCTATCAATCCGGCCATCGCTTTACCGGTGTAGACCGGGTCCAGCATGATGCCTTCAAGACGCGCCAGCAGTTTCACCGCTTCCATGCCTTCATCATTAGGTTCACCGTAACGCGGCGCGAAATAGTCATCCCAAAGCGTGATCGGCGCGTGCGTCTGCACTTCCAGCTGTTCAGCCAGCGCGCTACGGATGCGCTCTACCACCGGCAACTGCGCGTCGACTTTGCGTGAAACCGTCACACCGACCAGCTCGGTATTAGGCAGCAACTGCTCCAGCCCTACCGCTAAACCTGCATGGGTGCCAGCGCTACCCGATGCAACCACCACAGCGGCGAAATCCACCACGCCTTCGCTTTGGTGCGCGATCTCCTGCGCACACTCCACGTAGCCGAGCGCGCCCAGTGCGTTGGAACCGCCAACCGGCACAATATAAGGACGGAAACCCTGGGCTTCGAGGCGTTCAGCCTGTTCGGCCAGCTGTTCAGTGGGATTGTGCAACGCATCGACCATCACCACCTCGACGTCCATCAGGTCGAGCATCAGGCGATTACCGTTGGTGAGGTAGTTTTCTGAGGTCGTGCCAATCGGATTTTCCAGCAGCGCCACACACTTGAGGCCAAGGCGCGCCGCCACCGCCGCCGTCTGGCGCACATGGTTGGATTGAATCGCGCCCGCTGTCAGCAGGACATCTGCGCCCTCGCGCAGCGCATCGGCCGCCAGGAATTCAAGTTTGCGCAGTTTGTTGCCGCCCATGGCCACAGGCGTGAAGTCATCACGCTTAATAAAGATATCGCGACCGAGATAATCAGAAAGCCGTGGCAGATGCTCAAGCGGCGTAGGTGCACCGAGTAATTCAAGACGTGGGAACTGGTGCAAGAGATGTAAAGACAATGCAGCCTCCATTCGGGCAATGTGCAATTATCCATACAGTGTTGCAGAAGATGAGAAAAGTCGCACCCAGAATTCTGAGAGTGCGGCCCCTGTTGCTGCTATGCTCAGCAACAACAAGGGCAGGATCACAATCAGCCCTGCTGCCAGCCTAAAAACTGGTCATATTTACGCAGTGCGATGCGGTAATTGTTGTTACCCGCATCCGGCAAATCGTTTTCCAGACATTCATGCCAGCTGTTGCCCCGTAATCTGTCGGCCGGGAAATTTTTCGCTTTCAGCATGTCATCAAGACGACGCAGCCGCACCACATACTCGCGAATGGTGCTGTGACTCATCTCGGTTTGCTCAAACAGATACTGTTTGAACGCCATAATGTCGAAGTAATTAGGATGGGTATTACAAAAAATATCGCTGCAGAAACGACATAACGCGGTCAGTTCCGGCTGGAGTTTCATCCACACCTGTTCATCAATCATCTGGTCCATCCGCGCGATGGCCTCTTTATTGATGATCTGTCCACGAAACACTAACGCCATACGATCTAAAACTTTGCCACAATGTGAACAGTTGCTTTGGCTGTGTTTATAGTCTTTAAGATAACGACTTAAAGGTCTGGCTTTGGCTTTGGCTCCCATTGCTGAGTCCCCGGTATTTTTATTTTTTCGATGCCAGGTACTGAGTCTGTCAGCGCGCCCCCGCTAACCGGGCACGCAGGCGTTTAATCGCCTGACTGTGCAGTTGACTGACGCGGGATTCCCCCACTTCCAGCACTGCGCCAATCTCTTTCAGGTTCAGTTCTTCCTGGTAGTACAGTGTGAGCACTAATTTTTCACGATCGGGCAATGCCTCGATGGCTTCAATCACGCGATCACGCAGGTTTCCTTCCATTAACTGATGAAGCGGGTTGGCTTCTTCATGCCCATCCGTCACCAGCTCCGCGCTGTCACCGTGTTCTTCCCGATACTCGTCGTAGGAGAAGAGTTGGCTGTTATTGGTATCGAGCAGAATCTGCCGATACTCTTCCAGCGAAACATTCAACTGTTCAGCCACTTCCTGCTCAGTAGCCGAGCGCCCCAACGCTTGTTCTACCTGATGCATCGCACCGGCCACTTCGCGCGCATTACGACGCACGCTGCGAGGTGCCCAGTCGCGGCTGCGCAGTTCATCCAGCATTGCGCCCCGGATACGCTGCACGGCATAAGTGGTAAAGGCGGTGCCTTGCAGCGCGTCGTAGCGCTCCACGGCATTTAATAAACCAATGCCACCGGCCTGCAGCAGATCGTCAAGCTCAACGCTGGCTGGCAGACGTACCTGCAAGCGCAACGCTTCGTGTCGCACCAGAGGAACGTAGCGCTGCCAGAGCGAATGTTTATCCATCACGCCTTCGGGCGTATAGAGATCGTTCACGGTGACTACCCTGCGTTAATAAAGTTATCGGCATGATTATCCAATTCTGTAGGGGTTTCGATTGGCAGAATAGGCGGGCAAAAGCGAGGTTATTTCAAATTTGTTATGGATGGCGGTGGAATGCACCGCCATAGGCGAAGCCGCTAGCGTAGATTGCGCAGCCGTTGCCGCGTGCCAGGCGGCACCGCGTCCCATAATGCACAGGTTTTACCATCAAGTGCCTGATAAAAATCGCTTATCGGCGCTTCAGTTTCGAGCAGCGGATTAAACATCACCTGCCCGGATTCCGCGTCGATACTTATCATTTTATTGATAAACAATCGCTGTAAGTCACTGCGCAGGAACAAGCCGTTATCGACGCTGTTATCGGCAAGAAAACCTTCTTCATTTTCCTGGGTATCGATATAGCAGGCCTCCACCCACGGCCAGCTGTGACGTTCCGTGAGCTGCGTGCCGGTAATAATACAGGCGCCATAGCGCGCTTTAACGGCTGAAGTAAACTCTGCCTGGCTGGCACGCTGGAACACTTTCGCCTTTACGCGCCGCCCGACTTCTGTGCCTGGCATCACCGCCGTCGGCACTTTATGCTGCGGCGTACTCAGCACCACCAGAAACTGAATTTTGCGCGACAGTGGGAAGCAAGGGTGCGCATGGGGATCGAACAGCTGCCAGTACTCCTCCTCTTCCGTCTGTCGCATCAACACCAGTTTGAAGCCCCGACTGGTGAGCAGGTTCTGCGCTTCTGCCGAATTCGGATCCAGCATGGCGTAAACCTGGGTTTCACCCACCACCTTCCAGCGCCCTTCCTTCTTTATCTCATCGTTACGACGGAAATAAAGGAAAGCCTGCTGGCTTTTTAAATAGTGTTCAAAACGGCGCAGATAGTTTTTACGCTCGTTATCTTCCGAGACGAACAACAGATCCTCTAACGGACTGTTGATCTCCTCCTGCGCGAACACCGCGCGGATCACCAAATTGCGAAAGCTGGTCGACGGGCTCAGCAACCCGCGGGCTGTGAGTTCTCTCTCATCAGGATGCTGCTGCGCATAGCGCAACGCGATCTCTTCGAAGGTCAGTAGCTCACCCGGTAACAAGTCATAATTGAAGCGCATAGACACCCCAGAAACAGAAAAAATCGTGCAAAAAATGGGAATGATTCTGGGGAAGTTATCGGCAATTCTGTGCGGGACTGTAACAGGATAGTTACTTTTTTGGGGTTATAGGGGGATGGGGGAAATCATCATCGCTGATGAAATAAAATTTGGTTTATTGCAGGAATAATCACTGCGGGGCAAACATGATCACCATATGTTTGGTCTTCTCATGCACTTCTGCCGAAGGCGGCACCGGCAGTTCAGCATGCTTAGCCGCATACAACGCTTCGGTACAGAGCGATAAATCACCGGTGCGCATATGTAAGCCACTCAGCTGTCCTTTTTCATCCAGATCAATGTCTATCTGACAGGTTTTGCCAATGTAATGGTCGGCGTCAAAAAACTGAGTCTGGATAGCAAAGTGGACGGCGTCATAATAGCTTTTGAGATCGGTCACGACGGGTGCAGTAGGCCTATCAACGTGGTTGCGGGGATGTTTAATCGGTGCACAACCCGCGAGTAACATAACTGCAAAAGGAAGAATTTTCATTGATCACGCCCTGTGAAGTTAATGAAATGTCATTTATAACAGATTTGCCGCCAGATCGAGCACATGATGATGTCTGGCGAGATAACGATCGGAATCTGACTTCTGCACACGCTGAAAATTATTCATTTGATTGAATGAATAATGTGAATTCATCATTGCAGCCAGAATTATAAAATCCAGACCGCTGTTGTGCTGATTCACTTTGCCGTTTTCGGTAAAATTTTTAAGCGGATTGCCAAGGCACTTAATACTTTGGTTAAACCGCCGTAAACCATATTCGACTTCACCGTGATAGTTAACAGTAAGCCAATGCCCTGAAGAATGCGTTACCTGACTACCTCTATGATTGCAGGTAAGCACAGTGTTGTTAGTAATAAGTGTTTTCTCCACCAGTGATCCTAACCTGGGCAGAGAGTAGTCAACATCGGTGCCATTCTGATGGATCATTTTTAGGCTGCGCTTCTGTGCAAGCATGGCAGATTTGGTTTGCGGAGTGAAGCTTAACACCTTAAAAATACTCGTTATTTCATCAAGCCACACGAAAGACAGTTTACGCCATCGCGGCCCATCTGCGATGAGTAATGTATTTTTTAATTTCCCTTTTTCAGGGGGAGTCAATAAAAAAACATTAGATTGAAAATGTATTACTACGTGATGGATATAAAAATGCAATTCGGTATTTAAAATCTCATCCTGATAAAAATAAGATCGAGTTAATTCTTTATCACGCACAGATGCAGCCTTGCCCTAAAATAAATAAAAACTTAAATATAATTATAATTCATTATAAGAAATATCATTTAAATCTGAACATCTTACTGACGCCACATACTTCCTCACCATTCTTCCTGTTATGGTGAAAAACACTGAATAATGCGTCCCCTGCTCAAGTTGAATGCTTTCGCTATCGATACGCAGAGCGCCGATAGTAATCCGACTTTTATGGAAAAAGGCTTCAGCCGGTTTATTCAATAGGTCGCGTTCAACGCTACCCACAATTTGTTCTGGCTTGATTAATGGGCATGTTAATCGGTCTTGCTGAACCTGATTATTCTGGTCCCAACCACTATAACTGGCGAATGCCAATCCGAAGCCGACAACAGCCAGCAAAGGAATAAATAATTTCTTCCCCATCACAAAGTCCATTTAATTAAATTTTTCCGGATTCTAACGCTAACTGCGCAAAAACAGGTTTAACAAAAAGTGCTTCTTGTAACAGTCTAAATAATTTGAAATGTTAGCCATGATAAACTTTCATGCTTTAGGATTCGCTAAAAAACTCAATAACCACGCGCTCTGACAGGATGCCACTCTACTTAAAACTCATCAAAAACTGATGGGATAAACTTTTGCACCACCTACTAATATTAGTAGGTAGAATACAATTCCTTTACGTTTTCAATTGACATTGCAGACACTGCACAGGCATTTTAAAAAAGAAGACCCGCAGGACGAAACCTCTTGAACCATGATTTCATGGGTATTTTTAGCCATTGAATCGCTACTGGCTGGTTAATTCCGGAGCATGTTCAATTGCGTATATCTATTCGTCACTGCTACGCAACCTGTATTCTCCCCTCTCACTGAGAAAACACGGAAGCAATCTAATTATAATTTTAAATCATAAGGTTAACCTGCCACTCGGTCAGGTTTACCCTTGGCTGTTGGTTAAGGACAGATGCAATTATGGACAACGCGAGTTACAAGGAAGTCACGAAATCCGATCGCTATGAAATACTGGCAATGCTGCGCGAGGCGAAAAAACGCAATGGCAGCGTTGAATTTATCCATGATGGTAAAATTATCAGCAGTAATTTTATCGAGCTCGACTTAAGTGGTTTTCAGATCATCGCCGAACTCGATGAAGTTGCGCTTGATAGCCCCTTTATCATGGTGATTCAGGGTACTACTGAGAAAATCGCATTTAATTCTCAACTGATTGCGCGTTCAGCTACGCTCCATCGCCTGACTTTTTCCTTTCCTTCTGAAATTGCTATCACACAACGCCGCAGCAGTGTTCGTGTGACGATCCCAGACCAGTTCGGTTTTATTTGCGAAGGGCGTTTTCGTGATGGCTATGTTCACCGGATGGCGATAAAAGATCTTTCGTTACGAGGCGTGCAATTAATTTGTTCTGGCACACTGCCAACGCTGACCAAACCTGGCATGTTGCTTAAGAGCATGGTGTTAAACCTGCAAAATTACGGCCAGTATCCTGTTGATTTGACCTTGCTCAATTTGAAAGAAATCACGCATTTTGATGCCGACAGTGCTCAGTCAAACTACTTCTCGCTCTCTTGCGCCTTCGCCAAACCTAGCGTTGTTTTGACTCGTCGCATGGAAGAGGTGCTGATGGAACTGATCCTCGATATCAAACGCTTACAGCGAACTCGTTAAACAAGCTTTACATATCCAGCCATAACAATAATACAAGTCATTGTTACTAATCACTTAATTTTAATTTTACCAGCATATTTTGGCGTGAAAATATTAGTTGAATTTGTACTTATCGCAAATGTAAACAAGCTAAAAATGTTTATACCGATAGTTTTTTGAAAATTAAGTGTTAACAACTATCAATCACGCAGGGCCAGAAATTTATAGTCATCGGCAGTTAAGAGTTTTCCTAATGACTATCACGAATCACTGGCCACGCGCTGATTGAATGCAGCGAAGTCGGAATCGGGATAACAAAAATCAACTGAATTCCCACTTTGGAGTAGTACCTGATGAAAAAGATTCTTTTGCCTCTGGCTTCAGCTGCACTGGTTCTGATGACCATGAACGCTCACGCAACCAACGGCACCGTAAAATTCACCGGTAGCATCGTGAAATCTACCTGTACCGTGAATTCAACTGATGCCAACAAAGAAGTTTTCATCGGTAAATACCCTACCACCGCTTTCAGCAAAATTGGCGATGTGACCGCTTCGAAAGCCTTCTCCATCAACCTGGCGAACTGCGACAGCGGCAGCTACACCCTGCGTTTTGATGGCCCAACTGTAGCGGGCAATCCTAACCTGTTAGCAGTCAGCGCAGCGACGGGTGTCGGTATCGAAATCCTGGATAACAACGAGAAAGTGCTGCCAATTAACCAGACTGCTGATGACAACACCGCTTGGGTTACAGCTTCAAGCAGCAATACCACCACACCTAACGGTACTGCAGTATTTAACCTGAAAGCGCGTTACAAATCGTTCAACCAAACTGTAACGCCGGGCGAAGCTAACGCCAGCTCAAGCTTCACCATCGAATACAAGTAATTTAAATCAGCAATCGCCAGGGATGGCAGTCGTCCAGTGAGTGAAAACATGAAAAAGTTATTTGCAGCAGTACTCTTTGTTTATTCTGCGAGCGCCGCTGCAGGTATTCAGGTTGATGAAAGTCGCGTTATTTACAACGGTAATGCGAAATCTGCCTCACTGGACATCCGTAACGACCAAAATGACACCTATATGGTGCAGACCTGGTTGGATCGCGGCGATGCCACTAAAACTCCTAAAGATATTCCGATTCAGGTTATCCCACCCGTTTTAAAACTCGCGGGAAATAAAGAAGCCATTCTGCGTTTTATTTATGCAGGACAAGGTCTGCCGCAGGATCGTGAAACGGTATTTTGGGTCAATGTGCAGGAAATCCCCCCTGCGCCTAAAGAAGCCAACACGCTCCAAATCGCCGTGCGCACACGAGTTAAACTATTTTATCGTCCTGCCAGTCTTAACACCTCGTTGGAACAACAGGTGGAAAAGCTTAAATGGCATAAGCAAAACGATACGCTGGTGGTTGATAACGCGGGTCCACTGAATATCACCTTCTCTGTGCTGAAAGTAAAAAACGCAGCGGGCAAACAGTGGCAAGTGAATGCGGATATGGTGAATGCCTTCGGCAAATTGACGATCAAACTGCCCGCTGGCGCAGAATCAGCAAACAGTGTGCAGGCAAGTTATATCAACGACTTTGGCGGCAACAGTACCGCAAAGCAAAACGCCTTATAAACAAGATTACACACAGCAATTCTATTTTGGTGCATGAAAGCGCGAAACCATGATTAATGAAAACCAATAACAATCATACCGTTAAGCTATCCCTTCTCACCATTGCATTACTTCAGGCCTTTTCTGCCTCAGCAGAAGAGGCTTTTAACACATCCTTTATTCACGGTGACGCGGCAACGGTATCTGAACTGGCAACCGGCGATGATATTTTACCGGGCAGTTATCCCTTCGACATCTATTTGAATGGGCAACGTGTTGACCATCGTGATGTTGAATTCCGCAAATCTTCGCCTGAAAAAGCCATTGCGCCTTGCTTATCCGCTGAGCAGTTGATTGCTTATGGTGTCGATCTCGCAGCGGCAACCTCTGCAGAAAGCTGCGTTGATTTAGCTAATACCTTTAAAGATGCTAGCGTCAGTTATGACGCCGCAGTGCAACGCGTGGATCTCTCGGTTCCGCAGGTATTTTTGATTCCGGTGCCAAAGGGTGCGATTTCCCCGCTGGTGTATGACAACGGCATTAATGCTGCCTTCGTCAATTACAACTTCAATGGCTCCGACAATCGTCTTCATGACAACGGCAACCAAAGCAGCAGCCAATATTATTATCTGTCTTCACGCAGCGGCGTGAATCTTGGCCGCTGGCGCGTACGCAACACTTCGACGTGGCAGAAACAGAGCGGTGAGCGCAGTCACTGGACACCGATTTCCACCTGGGCCGAAACCGATATCATCTCCTGGCGCTCACGCTTACTGCTCGGTCAAAGCAGTACCAGCAACAGCGTGTTTGATAGCTTTCAGTTCCGGGGCGCGCAACTCTCCAGCGTGTCCGAAATTCTGCCAGACAGCCTGCGCGGTTATGCGCCGGTGATTCGCGGCGTGGCACGCACCAACGCACGCGTTGACGTGCAGCAAAATGGCTATACCGTTTACAGCGCCAGCGTCGCTCCTGGTCCATTTGCCTTAAATGATGTCTATCCCAGCACCTTAAGTGGTGACTTACAGGTCACCATTTATGAAGCTGACGGATCGCGACAGCACTACTCTGTACCCTTCTCTTCCGTGGCGAACATGCTGCGCGAAGGAATCTGGGATTACGCCTTTACGCTGGGTCGCTATCAGGATGGATCCACCGCCTATCATCCTCAGTTTGTGCAGGCCACGCTGTCACGCGGATTGCCCTATGAGATTACGCCTTATGGTGGCGTGCTATTTGCCGATCACTATAGCTCGGCGGTCGTCGGGATGGGGAAAAGCCTCGGCATGCTCGGCGCCGCATCTTTTGATACCGCGTGGTCAAAAACTGATTTAGCCAACGGAGATCAGAAACAGGGTGCCAGTTTCCGTTTTCTCTATTCCAAATCACTCAATACCCTGGGTACTGAACTGCAAATTGCGGGCTATCGCTACTCCACTTCGGGCTATTACGATTTTAGCGATATGGTGGCCGAGCGCGCCAACTATGAAAATGGTCGCTATCTCAACGACTACACCGATACCAGTGAAGTGACCAACGGCGTGCCGTCCTGGGCAGATACCCGTCGTAACACCTATTACACCAACCAGTACAACAACAAACGCCAACGTCTCGAACTGACCATTAATCAGCATATCGGTCCGGTATCGGTGTATGCCTCTATGACCAATCAGACCTATTGGGGTTCTGAAAACCGCGATCGTACGCTGCAAACCGGTCTCAACAGCAGTTGGGGGAAAGTGAATTACGGTGTGTTCCTGCAGGACACACAAAGCAACTACGGCGAACACGATCGCAGCGTATCCCTCACGCTGTCGGTGCCGTTCAATGCCTTTGAAAACCAACCGGTCACAGCCACCTTTAACCTGGCCGACAGCAAACAGAGTGGCAGCAGCTATAACACCGGTCTGAGCGGCAGCCTGCTGGATGACAATCGCCTCAACTATTATGTGCAAACCGGTAAGGCCAGCCATGCCGGACAGACCAGCACTGCCGATGTGGGTTACATGGGCAGCATGGGCAATGCAGAATTGGGTTATACCTACAGCGACGCTTATCAACAAACCAACCTTAATCTGTCGGGCGGCGCACTGCTGCATTCTGGCGGCTTAACACTCACGCAGCCACTGCAAAACACCGTGGTATTGGTGGAAGCCAAAGAGGCTCAAGGTGTCCGTCTGGAAAATCAGCCGGGAGTAGCGATCAATCGTTCCGGCTATGCGGTGATGACCTCGGCCACCGCCTATCACCACAACCGTGTGGCGCTGCGCACCGATGATATCGGCGCCGGTCTGGATATTCCTCTGGCCGTCAAAGACGTGGTGCCAACCTATGGCGCCATCAGCCGCGTGACCTTTGAAACCCGCAGCGGCAAGAGTGCGCTGATTCATGCGCAGTTACCGGATGGTGATGTTCCGGCGATAGGTGCTTCGGTATTTAACCAAAACGGCAGCAACCTCGGTGTGGTCGGCACCAATGGCAGCACCTTTGTGTCCGGTGTGGCCAGCGGCGAACGCCTGCAGCTGCGCTGGGGCAGTTCCGATAACGAACACTGCTGGATCACGCTGCCGGAATTAGAGAACGGTTCACAAGCAGGTTATCAGGAATTTACTCTGCGCTGCACGCCCAATTAAAAGGAAGTATTGATGCGTTTTCTTCATTTTCGTGGCGTGATGCACGCCTGTTTAACGCTGCTGGCGCTGAGTACTGCCCTGTTTTCTCCGAGCAGTTTTGCCCTGTCTTGCAAAGAAGCGGGATCCGGCAATATTCGCCAGATCATCCCGATTGAGAATGAAATTTCCGTCTCTACCGCCACGTTAAAAGCCGGGACGATTCTGTGGCGCTCGCAGAACTACACCTCGACATTTAGTTGTGAAGATACCAACGGCTACCCTAATGGTGAAAATGCTTACCTGTATTGGGATCCGCTGAGCCAGATGCAGTCTATCCATCCTTCGATAGAAGTGGGTGTGACTTATAACAGTATTGATATTAAACCGGTTAAAGGTTCGCGCACCGATGTCGGTCAGGGCACGGTATGCCGTAGGGTTTCCAGTTGGGGCGGAAGTTACTGTCAGTCTCCGGCGCGATCGCAAACTGTGACGGTTAACTACTCCATCTATATTAAAGCCACCGGCAGCGCGCCGCCGTCCAGTGGTAAGATTTCCAACACGGGTCAATATGCGATCTTCCAGGTGGATGGTGTATTAGGACTCAACAGCACACCAGACAGCAACTTCCGCGCCTTTATCACTGGTCTGGGCAATATCCGTTTTATCTCCTGCTCACCGCAGGTCAATATCTCTTCAAATAACGGTTCGACGGTCAATTTCGGCAGCCTGCCATCACGTAATGCCAGCGCGGGCGTGATTGAAAAACGCGTGCCTTTCGCGGTCGTCGCCAACCTGACCAATGCGGGTCAGGACTGTCAGGGACAGACGTTCGTCGCCAGCTTTAGCACCACTTACCCGACCAGCGGCACGGATATCATCATGCCGAGCACTGACAGCGGCTTCGGTATTTCGGTCTCAACTGCAGATAATCAGGACAGTTTCATTCCGATGAACACCAGTGTGGCGTTGGGTTATGCCAACGGTCAGGTGGTGCAGAATAACTTTATCGCCACGCTGCGCTGGCTTAACAGCAACCCAAAGATTGGGGATTTCTCCGCGTCAGCGAATGTGGATGTGACCTTTAAGTAGCTTCGAAACACAGCGTCTCCTCCAAAGCCGGTATTATGCGTACCGGCTTTTGTTTACCTCTCGATCTGCCTCTTGCCTTCATCCTATCAACTGCAGCCTCCACACCTTTGGTAGCGACACAACTTATCGCCATTTTTACGTCCAAAAGTCATCAAAGCTAAACGCCATCAAATACGATTCAATTAAGATGTGCGTTTTTCACACCAAATCCTGCGGCTTTTTTTCAATCTATTTCAACGCTCATTTTTTAACCTATGTTCACTTCAGCATTTTTGCAGCATTCCCGACTCCCTCTTCCCGTTAAGTACAGGTAAAAACCCTCAACCTAGAAAAATTTGCGATAAGGCAGTCAACTATCCCTTCATTGTTTATGTGAATTAATTACTGATAATTGATCGGAAAAAACATTGGTTACTTAAGTCAAAGTATGCTGTGCAGATCAATCGGTTAGGCTATGCTCCTCATTAATGACGCAGCTTCGGAGAAATCCTAATCCGGATTGCACATCTTGATACGGCAACGTAGAGCATAAGGAAGCGAACAATGATGAAAAATATCGGTACTCTCAGCAAGGTTGCGGTATTTGCTTTATTGATGGGTGCAGCGAGCACCGCTTCTGCCAGCGAGCAGTTTGGTGTGGTGGGAAAAGGCCGCGTGCACTTCAGTGGTGAGATCTACCAACCTGCCTGCCGTATCAATGTGAATCAAGCCGCGATCACCAGCCGCTGTTTCGAGCAAGGCGAGTATCATCAGCAGTCACTGTCCACTTCAGACGTGCAGACCATCGCCTTCAACAACCGCCGTTATGAAGCGCAACTGGATTGGTTGAGCGATGCGAAACGCGAAGGGATTTTGACGGTGAACTACCGCTAATTACCTGACGAATGGATAAAGGCCGCGATTCACAATCGCGGCTTTTTTATTTGTAAAGCGCCAGTTTGCGCTTAATTCAGTCCGAACCATAGGCAGAACCCATTAACTGGCTAATTGCATTGATTATGATTTCCGGTATCAATAATAAGGAAATCAAACGATGCACAGCAAATTTGGCAGTCAACTTTTCTCACTGCTGGTTTTAGGATTGGGTGCCGCAGGCTTTTACGCTTATGCCAAGAAAACTGACTTTCAGCAGGATCAACTTGCCTGCATCAATATTGATCATCAGCGCGTGCAGAATGAAGTGGAAGACGATCTGCTGAACCATGCTAATCCGGCGTTTTTTGGCACGTTTCAGGTGCAAATTGGCTCGCTGTATATTCATCCGACAACGCTGAATGCAACTAGCACCCATATTGTGGTGCCGTTTTCGCTGGAAAATAATGGCAGGACGACGGAGTTCGAGGCGAAGGTGCGGTGTTCGGATTTAGGGGATATTGGGTATAGCCGGATTTAACATTAGCAAATCTTTCACCTCATTAGTAGCGGCGCGATTTATCGCGCTATTTTGTTAATTCATCCTAAAATATCCCCCCTTCGCGCAATAAATTTCGCCGCAGCGAGTCGTGCGATTTGCTAAATGGCAACCATAAAAAAACCTCGCCGAAGCGAGGTTTGGTAAGCAAGGAGCTTAGAGCGATTAGCCCTGCAGCAGAGACAGAACCTGCTGTGGAACCTGGTTAGCTTTCGCCAACACTGAGTTACCCGCCTGCTGGATGATCTGTGCTTTAGACATGTTTGAAACTTCAGTGGCGTAGTCAGCATCCTGAATACGAGACTGTGCTTCAGACAGGTTGGTGGTGGTGTTGTTCAGGTTAGTTACCGCTGAATCCAGACGGTTCTGAATCGCACCCAGTGAAGAACGGAACTTATCGATGCTGCTGATAGCTGAGTCCAGTGCTGCCAGTGGATCGGTAGTTGCAGTGCCGGCGCTGGTGGTGTCAGTGGTCAATTTACCCGCAGAGCTAACGTATGCTGTCGCACCCACTTCAGCAGCATATTTACCAGAACCGCTACCACCAGCGGCTACAGTTACAGCACCAGTATCAGCGTTAACTGAGTAGTTTGTTGTATAAGAAGCAGTTGTAGTCAGTTCACCATCATTATCAACATAAGTGTCAGACGATGTGCCTGAAGTAAAGGTCGCGTCATACTTCAGCGCTTCATTGTTGAACGTAATTGTGGTCGTCCCAGTGTCAGCTTTAACAGTTGCCAACAGAGCATCAGACGCAACAGTATCTTTATAAGTTGCGCCACCAGTGTTGCCTGCAAACTTATAAGTTTTGCCGCCGAAATCAACTGATGAAGCACCACCAGTATTTGCATCAGCTGCGGTGAACAAATCACCCATTGTAGCGCCAGTAGTTGCACCATCAACGTTGTTGGTGGTAAGCGCGCCATTTGACAGATAAGCAGTCTGACCACCGATAGTGATGTTGCCTGAAGCATCAACATCAAAGTTTACTTTACCGGTAGTAGAAGTGTAAGTGCCTGACTGAGTCTGACCAGCAGTAGCTTTGAGCTTATCACCTTCAGTACCAACACTTGCACTTGCGATGGTTTTAGTAGTGGTGAAGTTTTTGTTAGTTGCATCGTAAGTGTAATCTGCACCACCCACATTGACAGTGTCGCCAGTTGACAGCTTAGCAAACGCCTTATCAGCAGTCAGAGCGTCGAAATCTGTAGTAACGGTGTAAACACCGTTAGTTGGACCAGTTGCGTTAGCAGCTGTCAGATCGCTTACAGTAGCCGCTTTGTTAGCGATTGAACCCGTACCGTTAACGTTAAAACCGTTCAGGCCCAGAGTTTTAGAGTCAATCTGCTTCAGGTCGATGTTGATTGTCTGGCCATCGTTCGCGCCAACCTGAATTTTCAGGGTGCCGTCTTTAGACAATACGTTCACGCCGTTGAAGGTAGTCTGACCTGATACGCGGTCAATCTCGTCCAGACGTGATTTGATTTCGTCCTGGATTGAGTCCAGGTCAGACTGGCTGTTGGTGCCGTTCTGAGACTGTACAGTCAGTTCACGAACACGCTGTAAGTTGTTGTTGATTTCAGACAGTGCGCCTTCAGTGGTCTGCGCAGCAGAGATACCGTCGTTGGCGTTACGAGCAGCCTGAGTCAAGCCGGTGATGTTAGACTGGAAGCGGTTGGCAATTGCCTGACCTGCTGCATCGTCTTTAGCGCTGTTGATACGCAGACCAGAAGACAGACGCTCGATAGAGGTAGACAGAGCAGACTGGTTCTTGTTGATGTTGTTCTGGGTGATCAGCGAGAGGCTGTTGGTGTTAATTACTTGAGCCATGGTTTAAGTTCCTATTAATCAAGTCTTTGGTTATGGTTTGGGCTTCAACCCGCCGGCTTCAGCGCCGTCAAAGTTGTTATCGTCTGTGCTTAAACAACCTTTAGAGATTTTTTAGTACCAGGCGAAAAATTTTCCCTTCAACCTGTCACGCTTATCTTTATCGCCCTGCGCCCGCACTTCTTTAGTGCAACCTGATCATTTTTCTAGCGCCAGAAATACCCTTCTCTATAGCCTTTATTCGCTTTATCACTCGCTGGTAAATAAATCTAAACTTTGCCTCAAATAAGCCGATAACCGCGGTATTCACTCTCCGTGTCGACATGAAAAGGAAACAACATGGCTAGTATCACTACCCTCGGTGTCGGTTCAGGCCTCGACTTAAGTAGCATCCTGGATAGCTTATCCACTGCGGAAAAAGCTTCCTTAACACCGATCTCTAATCAGCAGAGCGCTTATACCGCGAAGCTGAGTGCTTACGGTACGCTCTCCAGTGCGTTGACAACGTTCCAGACGGCGAACACCGCACTGAACAGTGCTGACCTGTTCTCCGCCACCACCGCCACCAGTAGCAGCAGCGCTTTTAGCGCGACAACGTCTGGCACTGTGGTTGCCGGTAAATACAATGTGGCGGTTACGCAACTGGCACAGGCACAGACCCTCACCTCTGCGGTACAAACCAGCAACACCACCGCATTGGGTGACAGCTCAGCCACCAGCCGCACTCTGACCATTAAGCTGACTGATGGCACCAGCAAAGATATCTCGCTGACCACCGACCAGACATCATTGACCGGCATGCGTGATGCCATCAATGGTGCCAGTGCCGGCGTTAGCGCCAGTATTATCAAGGTGGCCGACGGTTCTTACCGCTTGTCGCTGACCTCTTCCAAAACGGGTGAGGCAAACGCCGTTTCATCGATTAGCGTGACGGGTGATGACACCCTGAACAATATCGTAGGTTTTGATTCGACCAAGACCGATGCCGATAACCCGATGGATGTGAGTGTGGCGGCGCAGGATGCCAAACTGACGGTGAACAACGTTGAGATCACCAACAGCAGCAACACCATCAGTGATGCGCTGGAAGGAATCACGCTAAACCTGACCGACACCACTTCAGGCAACCAAACGCTGACCGTCGCGCAAGATACCTCTAAAGCGACCACCGCGATCTCTAATTTTGTTGATGCTTACAACACCCTGCTGGATCAGTTCAATACACTGACCAAATACACCGCGGTGGATGTCGGTTCAGATGCGCAAGATACCAGCAATGGTGCTCTGGTGGGTGATAGCACACTGCGCGGGATCCAGACGCAGATAAAGAGCATGCTGACCAACTCATCAAGCTCTTCAACCTATAAAACGCTGGCACAGATAGGCATCACGACTGATCCAACGACGGGTGAATTGACGCTGGATTCCGACAAGCTCAAAACCGAGCTGACGAAAGATCCAGATGGCATCAAGCAGATGATTGTGGGCGACGGTAAAACCACCGGCATTACCACCACCTTAGCCACCAACCTCACCAGTTGGCTCTCATCAACCGGCAGCATTCAGTCAGCGAAAGACGGCGTGAGTAAAACGCTGAACAATCTGACTCAGCAATACAACGATATGAACACGCGAGTGAATAATCTCATCGCGCGTTACAAAGCGCAGTTTACCCAGCTCGACGTCACCATGAGCTCGCTGAACAGCACCAGTTCTTACCTGACGCAGCAGTTCGATACGTCAAGCAGCTCTAGCTCGAAATCGTAAGGAGTGAACATGTACAGCGCAAATGGCACTCAGGCCTATGCAAAAATTGGTGTGGAAAGCTCGGTGATGAGCGCCAACCAACAGCAACTGATTACGCTGCTGTTTGACGGCGCGATCAGTGCACTGATCCGTGCCCGCCTGTTTATGCAGGATGGCAATATTCAGGGAAAAGGTAATTCGATTTCCAAAGCTATCAACATCATCGAAAGCGGACTGAAGCAGGGTCTGGATGAGCAGTCAGGCGATGACCTCACCGATAATCTGTTAGGTCTTTATGCTTATATGGTTCGCCGTTTGATTCAGGCGAATCTGCGTAATGATGTTGAAGCTCTCGAAGAAGTAGAAGGTCTTCTGCGTAATATCGCGGATGCCTGGAAAGAAGTCGCACAACCTCAACACCTTCAGGACGCCGTTTAATGAATAACGCACCGCAACTGATAAACGTTTACCAACAGCTACTCGATCTCAGCCATGGAATGCTGCGCCTGGCCGCAGACGGCGAATGGGATGACCTGATTATTAAGGAAGTGGATTACGTCAGTGCGGTGCAAACTTTGGCCCGCTCGACTGAGGCCTCGCCACCGTCCAACTATTTGCAAGAACAACTGCGTCCGGTACTGCGCCATATCCTGGACAATGAGAGTGAAGTCAGACGTCTACTACAGGCGCGCATGGATGAACTGTCGCAGTTGATTGGTCAATCCACAATGCAAAAGTCGGTCATGAGTGCTTACGGCAAGCAAGGTAATGTCTATCTGCCACAGAATTAATTTGCGGCGGGCTGAATGAAAAACGGGTGAGCTGATGCTCACCCGTTTTTATTTGGTGCTGTGCTCGCAAAATCACTTCTGCGCAGGGACCGACACCGGCTCCATAATCTGCGGCTGAATATCCTGAATCACCGCATCCTTCGGACGCTTCGCCACTTCTTTCAGCGCCTGCTGGCACTCGACAGTGGGTTGATCGACCTTACGCATGCGCAAGCCGTCATAACGCAGTTCACCGTTCTCCAGCGTCATCGGCATCACGCGCACCTGACGCGTCACGTTGACCCAATCGTCTCCCAATCGCGTTAACTTGCCTGGCTTGGCAATTACGCGCTGCCACTGGCGGCAGTCCAGCGTGTCGCCTTCTGCACCAATGATCAGGCTGCCCATCGCCTGGCCACTGATCAACTTGCTCTGCGGTCCGACAGTCTGCCAGTTACCTTGCAATTCCACTGGTGCCGGGGTCTTTACCGCTTCATCGTAATTGCTGATTTGCGCACATCCGCTCAAGCCCAGCGCGGCCAATACCATCCACTTTTTCATTCCTGGTCCCTACACTCGCCTCGATGGCGGCTACGTTATAATTTTTCGCGTAAGTTACGCAAGGAATCTCGGTGAAAACCCGGCTGAGCCTGACAATACGGCTCGCGCACGTTACACTAGCGCGCAAGTCGATAAGCAGGAAATTCGCATGAAAACCCCAGAAGAGTATTACGCCCAGGCACGCACGATGTTTTTTGCCGCGCACGCCGATTTTCAAGTCGCGCTGGATGAACTAACCGAGAGCGACGCGCGCGCGGCCAACTTGTCACTGCGCCAACTGCGTGAGTGGCACGCTGAGCGCATTTATGCCGCATTCTTACGCCAGAAAAAGCTGGATGGCATGCTGTTTTCCATTCAACTGGCAGAGCCTGATAAAGCGGTTGCTGCTGAAGCCATTGAAACTTACCTGAAATCCCATGCGGAAGCGCTCGGCATGACGTGGGAAGAGTTTTGCATTAAGAACGAACTTTAAGCGCAGCGGCCCTAAAAATATATCTCAAACACACCTCCAACCACACAAATCGGCAAGGAAAAAGTTGTACAAATCCGAGTAAGTTGTATAACTTGTATCTGACGGCTTCGGTCGTAGATTGTCCTTGAACGAAGGTGCTATTGCGCCGCCTCTGGAGGAGTTGCTGGATTTCCCCTCCAGAGGTAGTATTTTTTCCGCTATCCTTCTCGCTCGACCCCCTTCACTTCGACATAACGCGCAACGGCCAGCAGCCGATTAATGTGTGTCAGCAGCAGATCCACATCTGACTGGAGGAACTGCTCACCAGAGCGCGATGCAGTAACGATGGCATCCTGCACGGTTTCCGTAATGGTGAGCGTGTTGTCTTCTTTAGCCTGAATCAGTAATGCCGCCAGTAACAGCGACTGCGCTTCAACCTGCGCCACCAGCTCTTTTGCTTCGGTATCCATCTTTGCCATTTTCAGCAGAATATCGATCACCAGTTGCCGCATATTACCCCCTCATGAGTCCATTTCCCTGTGTAACGCTGTTGAGTATCAGCGCAAAAGCGTTGTTGCGCTTGCCAGAAACAAAAAAATTTAGCAGCGCAACGGTTCATCGCTTGCCACTGGTTTTATTTACAGTAATATGGCGCACCCGCTTTATAAATGGAATGCCCTGATGTTTGTGGAGTTGATTTACGATAAACGCAACGTTGCCGGTCTGCCGGGCGCACGTGAGATGATATTGGAGGAGCTTGAGAAACGCGTACAACGCGTGTTTCCAGAGGTAGAGGTGCGCGTTAAACCGATGGAACGCAATGCTATCGATACCGATTTAAGTAAGAACGATAAAGCGACAGTGGCACGTATTGTCGAAGAGATGTTCGATGAAGCCGAAATGTGGCTGGTGGCCGAGTAAACCACCAGCGCGAGGGAACTTAGCTTTCTTGCTCGCTGTGATTGATGGCGATTTCTAAATCCTGAATCGCCAGCTCGATATCATCTAACAGCTGTCCCTGCTTGTTGAGCAGCGTGTCAAATCGTCCCGCATACTCTATGTCTTTGTACTCGCCTGCATCAAATGCCAACCAGTGGCTGGATAGCGTCTCAGTATTAGTCTGCGCATAGTGACGCATCTCTTTTAACTGGGAGGTGACATCACGCAGGTAGTCAGTTTTGGTTTTGATTGCCTCTGTATCACTCATGCTATCTTCCTTTTCGCTAATTAAACCCGTTTAAATAACGTTTGAATCATTAAAGTTAGTAGAAAATAGCGAGACCGCATTAAGAATAATCGGAAGATGGAAAGGCGACCCGAAAGCCGCCTGAGCATTACAGATATTTGCGCGCGAGGGCGATTAGCTCATCCTTTGCCGCCGCACCTAGCTTCTCAACCCCATTTTCAACAAAGTTAAATGCCTGAGTGAAGTCCTTCACGCTGGCGTTGATGTCCTGATTGACAGCATCCGTAATGACTCCCACGGCAG
>NZ_CAJCKS010000041.1:0-38014 GCF_903970985.1 Pantoea sp. ME81
TATTTTTTTTTTTAAAGCAAAGGCCGGCATACGAGTTTTCTGAATGTGACTGGAGTTCAGACGTGTCCTTTTCGGATCTGATAGACCGGCTCTTTATTCTGCCAACCCGCGTGCGTTCCCGCCGCAGCCGCACCGCTGCTGCTGGAGCTGGTGCTATTGCGTGATGGGCTCACGGGTTGCGCAAAGTGATTCGCACCCGCGGCCTGTCGGTTCTCTGGCTGCCACTTCGGTGCGGGCTCTTCCGCATGCGCGATGGGCAACTCTGCGGTACGGCTCGCCTGCAAAGCACTCATGACGCCCTGCCAGATGAAATCATGCACCAGCCGTGACTGGTGAAAACGGACTTCGTGCTTGGCGGGATGAACGTTGACATCTACCTGATGGGGATCGATCTCCAGATACAGCACATAAGCGGGCTGTTGATCTTCCCCCAACTGCGTCTGATACGCCTGCCGAATCGCATGGTTGATCAGCTTGTCACGCATCATGCGGCCATTGACGTAACAATATTGCAGATCCGTCACCTGACGTGACCCGGCGGGATCGGCCACCCATCCACGCAACGCCAAATCGTCATGCTGCCAGTCAATGCGCAGAGCATGTTGCATAAAGGGGGTGCCACAGATAGCGCCAAGACGGCGTTCACGCTGCGCTTCCTGATCCACCGCGCGATACTGGCGAATCATCTTGCCGTTGTGGGTCAGCGAAATTGCCACGTCAAAGCGCGCCAGCGCGATACGGCGAATCACTTCATCAATATGGGTAAATTCGGTCTTCTCAGTGCGCATGAACTTGCGCCGCGCCGGGGTGTTGTAAAACAGATCGAGCACTTCCAGCGACGTCCCGACAGGATGTGCTGCAGGTTTCACCGTGACATCCATATCACGTCCTTCCGCATAGGCTTGCCAGGCTTCGTGTTGATCCGCGGTGCGAGAGGTTAGCGTGAGGCGTGAAACCGAACTGATACTTGCGAGGGCTTCGCCGCGAAAACCGAGGCTCATAATCGCCTCAAGATCATCCAGCGAAGCAATTTTACTGGTGGCATGGCGAGCCAATGCCATGGCCAGTTCGGCTTTGGCGATGCCACAACCGTTATCGCGGATGCGAATCAACTTCGCGCCGCCTTTTTCGATATCAACGTCAATGCGCGTCGCGCCGGCATCAAGACTGTTTTCCACCAGCTCTTTTACGACCGATGCCGGGCGCTCAACCACTTCGCCGGCGGCAATCTGGTTCGCCAGCTGCGGCGGTAAAATCTGTATTGGCATGGTGGTGATCCTTTAAGCAGACTGGCGCCGCAGCGCCAGCAATCAGGATTGTGGAATCTTTAAGTTTTGCCCCAGCATCACGTTGCTCGACTTCATATTATTCGCCTGCATGATGGCTTTGGGGCTGACACCATAATGAGCGGCGATCCCAGTGAGTGAATCACCGCGTACCACTTTGTGTCGGGTAGGACGACTCGCAGCGGTCACGCTCAAGCCCGATTTTGCCGGGACTTTCAAACGTTGCCCGACCCACACCACATCGCGTTTCAGGCTATTGAGGTCACGCAGAGTTGCCATGCTGACACCGTATTTGGCGGCAATGCCTGACAACGTCTCACCACGCGTCACCGTATGGCGCTGCGTCGCGCCAGTGTATTGCACGGTTCCGGTTGCCGGGTTGCTGGCAACGCTAACCGCTGGTGCGCTGTCCAGCGGCCGGTTTTCCTCCTTTGGGATGGATTGCAGCGGATGCGCGAGGAAATAGTTGCGCAGTCCTTTATAGATCGACTGAGCAATTTTCTCCTGATACGCGCTGCTGCCAAGCAGCCGCTCCTCCGCCGCGTTACTGATAAAGCCAGTCTCAACCAGTAAAGAAGGGATATCCGGGGAACGCAACACGCCTAAGCTGGCATGCTCCGGTAAACGTTTGTGTAACGGCGTCACGCCGCGCAGTTGCTGCAGCACTTTCACCGCGACATCATAGCCAACGCGCTGAGAATGCCCGAATTGCAGATCCAGTACCGCCTGGCTTAAGTAAGGATCAGCCTGGCTGTTTGCCAGTAAATCACCGGCACCGCCCAGCAATTCGGACTGCTTCTCTTTCTGTTCCAGCCAGTTCGCCATTTCGTTATTGGCGCGGCGGTTTGATAACACCCAAACGGATGCGCCGGTCGCCGAATGGTTGGGTGCGGCGTCAGCGTGAATTGATACCAGCAAGTTGGCATTCTCTTTACGCGCCACCTCGGAACGGCCCATCACCGAGATAAAGTAATCACCGTTACGCGTCAGCACCGGCTTGAACATCGGGTCCTGATCCATCAGCGCTTTCAGTTTGCGCGCAATGGCAATGGTGACGTTCTTCTCGTGCAGGCCATGCTGGCCCGATGCGCCGGGATCCTGACCACCGTGGCCGGCGTCAATCGCCACAATCACCGTGTCATTGCGTGAAACGGCGCCACCCGGACGTACCGTGGTGTTGCTGCTGGTGACGGTGGTCACCGGATTGGCATTAAATGGATTCGCCGCACTCTCGCTTTGGCGAGCGGTGGTCACCGGTGCGGCAGCAGTGCTGCGTTTTGCCGGTTGCGTACCGCGAATGGTAAACACCACGCGATACTGATTGCCGTCACGTTGGGTGCTGGCACGCGTGTGTGCCGCCTGGGTCAGTTCGAACACCAAACGAATACTCTGTTTATCTTTCGGCTGGCTGCTGCGGATACGTTGGACGATATTCTCGCCGCTAAAGTTCAGCGGTAAGCCCTTAATCGCGCCACTTTGCCGAATATCCAGCACCACACGATTGGGGTTATGCAGCGGGAAGAAACCATACACGGGTTGACCATTAAAACTCAGCGTGACGGTTGCCTGACTGTCGCCGTTTTCGACTTTGATATCTGACAAGGTGGCAGATAACGCCGAAGCAGAAACGATACAGAGCGCAGCCAGCAGAATCCCTTTCATCCATGCGGTCATGCCGACTCCCTGCCTTGCTGGAACTGGGCCAGCAACGTTTCACCCACTGCAGAAACCGCGCTGATCTCCGCTTCTCGCGCCGCGTCCACGTAGCGCAGCGTCAATGCCAGATCGGGCTCGGGTAATACGCCAGCGCCCTGCTGCGGCCATTCGACCAGGCACAATGCATCCCCGCTGAAGTAATCGCGGATACCCATAAACTCCAGCTCTTCAGGATCGGCAAGGCGATAAAGATCGAAGTGATACAGCGTGCGTGAGCCGAGTTCGTAGGGCTCCACCAGCGTGTAGGTTGGGCTTTTGACATTACCCTGATGACCAAGCGCCTGCAAAAAGCCGCGGCTAAACGTGGTTTTACCGGCGCCGAGATCGCCATAAAGATAGATCACCAACGCGCTGCTGCAAACGCGGGCAAGTTGCGCACCCAGATTTAGGGTTGCCGCCTCATCGGGCAAAGGGATAACACAGGTTTTCATGCTTTATTGTTGGATCATCTCTGGATTAACAAACTGCCACAGCAGTTCGAACAAATCAGTGGCTAACATGCCGCGCGTACCGCGCTGCCGGGCAACCGCATCTGCCGCTGCACCGTGTGCGACACAGCCCGCGCAGGCTGCCTCAAGTAAAGTCAGTTTCTGGCCCAGCATGGCCGCAATGATACCGCTCAGGACATCGCCCATACCGCCGGATGCCATCCCCGCATTGCCTACATCGGCAATCGCGATGTCACCTGCCGCGCTGGCCACGATCGTGCCTGCGCCTTTCAGCACCACCACACCGCCGTAGCGTTTAGCGAGCGTTTGCGCCGCCTGTAAGCGGTCGCGCTCGACCTCACTGGTCTTCACGCCTAACAGCCGTGCGGCCTCGCCAGGATGCGGAGTAATGATGCGATTCTGACGGTAATCCGGCTTGATTGCCAGCAGGTTAAGCGCATCAGCGTCCCAAAGCATCGGCTTTTCACTGGCCGCGACTTTTTTCAGTGCCTTCTGAGCCCACTCACGTTGTCCCAGTCCGGGCCCGATAGCGATCACGTCTGCCCATTGCAGGGCCTGTTCCAGCGTTTCTTCACGTAGCACATCGACCATGAGCTCCGGCCGCGCGGTCAGAATCGGGCCGATATTATCTTCATGCGTGAGCACGCGCACAAGCCCAGCACCACTGCGCAGCGCCGCTTCCGCCGTCATTCGAATCGCCCCGGCGGTGCCAGTATCCCCTCCCACTACCACTAAACGTCCATGGTCACCTTTGTGCGAAGTGGCTTTTCTTGGTTTCAGCCAGTGCACCAGATCAGCCGCATCGTAGCGTTGAATGGGATCCGTCTCGCCTGCGAGGAAGGTGTTCAGCCCTAGCGCATCACAATGTAACCGACCCACGTGATCGCGAGCTTTACCAGTCAACAATCCCGGTTTCAGCACAATCATACTCAGGGTGACATCCGCGTTGATAGCATTGCCAGGCGTGGTGCCAGTGGCAGCATTCAATCCCGATGGGATATCTATCGCGAAGATGGGCGCGGCATGTGCATTGGCCAGATCAATCAATTCAGCGTAAGGCGCGGCTGGCGCACGATTGATGCCGGTGCCGAGCAATGCATCGATGATCACATCAATGTTTTGCGGCCATGACGCATCCGGGGCATGTATCACCCCGCCCGCCGCCAGCCAGGCTTCTTGCGCCTGTTGCGCTTCTTCCGGCAAGGGTTTATTACCGCTGCACGCCAGCAATGTGACGCGCAATCCTGCCGCCTGTGCCAGCCGCGCCACCACATAGCCATCGCCCCCGTTATTACCCTGTCCGCACAGAATCAGCCAGTGCTGCGCCTGCGGCCACTGTGCCCGAACTCGCTCATAGCTCGCCTGCCCGGCGCGCAGCATTAATTCGTACAAGGTTAAACCCAGGCTATCCGCCGCATCGCGCTCCAGTTGCCCTATCGCCTGCGCAGGCCAGACAGAGTGTGGTAAACTGCGCGGGTTTGCTTCAATTGCCTGGTTTCTCATGTCATACCCTCTCGATCTTCAACAGCTTGCCCACCAAATTAAACAGTGGGGGCGCGAACTCGGCTTTCAGCAGGTTGGTATTTGCGATACCGATCTTAGCGCTGAAGAGCCCAAATTAAAGGATTGGCTGGAGAAGCAGTATCACGGAGAGATGGACTGGATGGCGCGCCACGGCATGATGCGTGCGCGTCCGCATGAACTCCTGCCCGGCACACTGCGCGTGATCAGCGTGCGCATGAACTACCTTCCGGCCAAAGCGGCGTTTGCCAGCACCTTAAAAAATCCTCAGCTAGGCTATGTCAGCCGTTATGCGCTGGGCCGCGATTATCACAAAGTATTGCGCAATCGCCTGAAAAAGCTTGGAGAGTTGATCCAGGCACATTGTGGTGAACTCAATTTCCGCCCGTTTGTTGATTCCGCCCCCATCCTTGAACGCCCGATTGCCGCCAAAGCAGGCCTGGGCTGGACCGGCAAACACTCGCTCATTCTCAATCGCGAAGCCGGTTCCTGGTTCTTTCTCGGCGAGTTGCTGATTGATTTACCGTTGCCCGTCGATCAGCCACAGGAAGAACAGTGCGGCCGCTGCGTCGCCTGCATCACTATTTGCCCGACTTCAGCCATCGTTGAACCTTATGTGGTTGATGCGCGGCGCTGTATTTCTTATCTCACCATCGAGCTGGAAGGCGCGATACCGGAAGAATTCCGTCCGCTGATTGGTAATCGCATCTATGGATGTGACGATTGCCAGCTTATCTGTCCGTGGAATCGTTATGGTCAGTTGACCGATGAAGATGATTTCTCGCCGCGCGCGGTGCTGCACGCGCCGCCGTTGGTGGATCTCTTCAAGTGGGATGAAGCGAAATTCTTGCGAGTCACTGAAGGTTCTGCGATTCGCCGCATCGGCCACTTACGCTGGCTGAGGAATATCGCAGTGGCATTGGGCAATGCGCCCTGGGCAGAAGAAAATCTGGCGGCGTTGCAAATGCGTAGCGGTGAAAACGCCATGCTGGATGAGCATATTGACTGGGCCATCACGCAGCAATTACAGAGGCGTGCGGCACAGAGCGTGGATGTTCAGCCCGCGAAGAAACAGCGCTTAGTGCGCGCCGTCGAGAAAGGCCTGGCCCGTGATGCGTGATTGAGCAATCGCGCAGGATAAAATCCTTTTCCACACGCTGTGAATAAAATTATAAAGCCGAATAGTGACGAGGATCATTATATCGTCTACCAAGACTATTCACAGACTGAAATACCTTTAATTCATTAATAATCAACGAGTTAAATGATTACTGTAAATATTTAAGTAGAATATTGCGCGCAGGGGCTTGTCCAGAGCTTGTGGATAACTCTGTTTAAAACAGTTTTGCAGATAGGGTAAAACGCCGTCAGCACGTTGCAGGCGCATTGTGGATAACCTGTAAGATAACTGCAACAGACTACAGGCATCGTTGGTGCTAATGCGGTACGTAAAATTTCCAGAAAGAAAACCAGGCCGCATAAGATCGATAAAGACTGCAGCAGTTTTAAGTCTGATTACGCCCGAGAGCAAATAACATTAGTGAATATGAAAATCTGGAGCGGGAAACGAGACTCGAACTCGCGACCCCGACCTTGGCAAGGTCGTGCTCTACCAACTGAGCTATTCCCGCAAAGAGGTTACTACTAACTAAAACATATTTTGGAGCGGGAAACGAGACTCGAACTCGCGACCCCGACCTTGGCAAGGTCGTGCTCTACCAACTGAGCTATTCCCGCAAAGAGGTTACTGCTAACGAAGTTTGGAGCGGGAAACGAGACTCGAACTCGCGACCCCGACCTTGGCAAGGTCGTGCTCTACCAACTGAGCTATTCCCGCAAAACTTTCGCGTTACTGCTGCGCACCGTAATAAATTCTTCACCGGTACGGGGTGCGCATTATACGAGAAATCCTTTCAGTCGCAAGAGTCTAAAAGCAAAATTTTGCGCTTTCAGTGCGTTTGCTGATTTAATCAGCAACCTGATGATTTCCTGCGCACCCTTAGGCGATTAAAGCTGCAAGAAGTGTTCGCGGTAGTACGCCAACTCGGCAACGGACTCGCGGATATCATCCAGCGCCTGGTGACTGCCCGCTTTTTTGAAGCCCGGCAGGATATCGGGTTTCCAGCGACGCGCCAGTTCTTTCAGCGTGCTGACATCCAGATAACGGTAGTGGAAGTAGGCTTCCAGCTCCGGCATGTATTTGAACAGGAAGCGGCGATCCTGGCCGATGCTATTGCCGCAAATCGGAGAAGTGTTAGCCGGAACCCACTGCTTGAGAAATTCGATGGTCGCCAACTCTGCAGCACGGTCGTCGTATTGGCTGGCTTTCACACGTTCTACCAGGCCACTGTTGGTGTGCGTACGCACATTCCACTCATCCATCAATGCCAATTGCTCATCAGACTGATGCACCGCAAACACCGGGCCTTCTGCCAGGATATTCAGGTTGGCATCGGTGACGATCGTGGCGATCTCAATAATGCGATCCTGCTCCGGATCCAATCCGGTCATTTCCAGGTCGATCCAAATCAGATTATTTTCATTTCCAGCTGTCATGCGTTTCCCGCCTGTTGCCAAAGTCGTCATTACACTCGTTTCAGGTGTATCATAGACGTTTTGCCCAGCGGGGCGAAGCCTGGCGAAAGCCGTGAGAGGATGCGTGAGCAAAAATAAACTGTCGAAGGGTCAACAACGTCGCGTAAGCGCTAACCATCAGCGTCGTCTGCAGCAACGGAATGAAAAGCCGGAACCGGATGACAACCTGTTTGGAGAAGCGAGCGAAGGCGTGGTGATCAGCCGTTTCGGCATGCACGCAGATGTGGAAGATGGCGTGGGCGAAGTGCATCGCTGCAATATCCGTCGCACCATTCGCTCACTGGTCACCGGTGACCGTGTGCTGTGGCGTGCGGCGATTGGCGGCGGCAAAGGCATCGTAGAAGCAGTTCACGAACGTAAAACGGTGCTGACTCGTCCGGATTTCTATGATGGCGTCAAACCGATCGCGGCGAACATCGATCAGATCATCATTGTGTCGGCGATCCTGCCGGAGCTGTCGCTCAATATCATCGATCGTTATCTGGTGGCCAGTGAAACCCTGGGCGTTGAGCCGCTGCTGGTCCTGAACAAAACCGATCTGCTCGACGCGGAAGCCCGCGCGTTTGTGGATGAGCAGATGGATATCTATCGCAAAATTGGCTATCGCGTGTTGATGGTATCCAGCCGTGCCAAAGATGGCCTGGCGGAGCTGGAACAGGCCTTAACCGATCGCGTGAGCATTTTTGCCGGTCAATCAGGCGTGGGTAAATCCAGTTTGCTAAACAATTTGCTGGGACTGGAATTGGCGGGCGATGAGATTCTGACCAACGATGTGTCTGATAACTCCGGTCTGGGCCAACACACCACCACCGCCTCACGCCTGTATCACTTCCCGCACGGCGGCGACGTGATAGATTCTCCAGGCGTACGTGAATTCGGTTTATGGCATCTGGAGCCGGAACAAATCACCCGTGGATTTGTCGAATTTCGTGAGTTTATCGGCGGTTGCCGTTTCCGCGACTGCAAGCATGATACCGATCCCGGCTGCGCCATTCGCGAAGCGGTAGAGGAAGGAACAATCAACATCTCGCGCTTCGATAACTACCACCGGATTCTGGAGAGTATGGCGCAGGTAAAAACGCGTAAAAACTTTTCCGCCAGCGAAGATTAACGGGTACAACGGCACATTCGCCAACTGACCGGGGCGCTGCTACAATCCGCCCCCTTTTGTGTAAACCAAGCGTAATTAAGCCAGGAGGCAACGGTGTTTGATCGTTTTAAACTCGGCCTGAATCATATTCTGCCTAAAAAAGGGCTGACCGAACTTGCCGGCTGGGGCGCCAGTCGTCGCGGTGGCTGGCTGACCAAAGCGGTCATCGACATGTTTGTCTGGTACTACAAAGTGGATATGGCCGAAGCCAGCAAACCCCATACTGGTAGCTATCGCACCTTCAATGACTTCTTCGTGCGTCCGCTAAAAGAGGGTGCGCGCCCGATTGACCCTGACGCCACCCTGCTGGCGCTGCCGGCTGATGGCGCGGTGAGCCAGTTAGGCCGCATTGAAGGCGATCAGATCTTCCAGGCGAAAGGCCATTACTATTCGTTGCAGGCCTTGCTGGCCGGTAACGACGATCTGGCAGAAAAGTTCGTCGATGGTGAGTTCATCACCACCTATCTCGCACCGCGCGATTATCACCGTGTGCACATGCCCTGTAACGGTATTCTGCGCGAAATGATTTATGTGCCGGGCGATCTTTACTCCGTCAACCCGCTGACAGCACGTAACATCCCGAATCTGTTTGCACGCAATGAGCGTGTGATCTGCGTCTTCGATACCGATCATGGCCCGATGGTGCAGATCCTGGTAGGGGCAACCATTGTCGGCAGCATCGAAACCGTGTGGGCGGGCACCATTACGCCACCACGTGAAGGGGTGATTAAACGCTGGCGTTATCCTTCAGCGGATCACGACGGCGCCGTTGTGTTGTTGAAAGGTCAGGAAATGGGGCGTTTCAAACTCGGTTCGACGGTAATTAACCTGTTCGCACCGGGCCGCGTGAAGCTGGCGGAAAGTCTCGAAGCCGAGAGTAAAACCCGTCTTGGCCAACCGCTGGCGATTGCCCTGCCGCAGCCCGGCGACAGCGCCCCGCTCGCTGAATAACCGGAACCTCTCCCGTGCGCGTTCTTCTCTCCCTACTGCTGAGCCTGGTGCTCAGCAGTTCTGTATTGGCAGCCACCGTTCCCCCCGCGAGTCAGTTGAAGCAGGAACTGGATGCGGCCAAATCCGCCAAAGCCTCTCCTGCTCAAGCTGAGCAAGTTCAGGCCATTGAAGCAGCCATCAATTTCCTCACTGAGCGCGATGAATCGCTGGAGCGCGCTAAACAGTATCAGCAGGTGATTGATGATTTTCCGCGGCTGGCACGTGAACTGCGTCAGCAGATCGCCACACTGACCGACAGCAGTAAAACGGTGCGCAATAACATGAGCAGCGCCGAGCTGGATCAGGAAATCCTGCAAATCAGCAGCCAGCTACTGGAAGAAGGGCGTCAGGCGCAACAGGAGCAGGATCGCGCACGTGAGATTAGCGATTCACTTTCCCAGTTACCGCAGCAGCAAACCGATGCTCGCCGGGCGATGACCGAAAGCGATCGCCGCGCTCAGGGTTTCTCAGCGGCCGCCACGCCGCTGGCTCAGGCGCAGATTTATGCCCGCCTGGCCGAAAATGCTGCCAATAAAGCCCGTGTCGATGAGTTAGAACTGGCACAGCTCTCCGCCAATAATCGCCAGGAGCTGGCGCGTATGCGGGCGGAAGTGCATCAGCGTAAAGTGACGCAGCTGGATAACTATCTGCAATCGTTGCGCAATCAGCTGAATAATCAGCGTCAGCGAGAAGCGGAACTGGCGCTCGAACGCACCGAACAGCTGGCGGAAAACAGTGGCGATTTACCGGCTTCGATCAGCGATCAATTCCGCGTCAACCGTGAGCTATCAGCCGACCTGAATGCGCAAGCCCAACGTATGGATTTGGTCGCTTCGCAGCAACGTTTGGCCACCAACCAAACGCTACAGGTACGCCAGGCGCTCAGCACGCTGCGCGAACAATCACAATGGCTGGGCGCCTCGAATCTGCTGGGTGAAGCCTTACGTGCGCAAGTCGCCCGATTGCCGGATATGCCGAAGTCGCAGCAGATAGACAGTGAGATGGGCCAACTGCGTGTGCAACGGCTGCATTATGAAGATTTGCTGGAGCGGCAAAAGGATCTGCGCAAAGAGAAGCAGGATGACGGCACGCCGTTCACCAGTGAGCAAACCCGTATTCTTGATGCCCAGTTGAAAACCCAGCGCGAGCTGCTCAACTCACTGATCTCCGGCTGCGATACACTGATTCTGGAAATCACCAAGCTGAAGGTGTCGAACACGCAGTTGCAGGACGCCCTGGGTGAAGTGAAGGAAGCCACCCACCGTTATCTGTTCTGGACGGCGGATGTCAGCGCCATCAATTTGAAGTATCCGATTGACGTGGCGCGTGACTTAACCCGCCTGCTGTCGCTGGATACCTTAGGGCAACTCGGTAAAGCGCTGGCGATGATGTTTACCAGCAAAGAAACCGTGATGCCAATCATCTGCGCAGTGCTGTTGGTGGGCTTTAGCATCAGCTCGCGCCGTCATTACAATGCCTTTATGGCGCGTTCCGCCAGCAAAGTGGGCAAAGTGACCCAGGACCGCTTTAGCCTGACGTTGCGCACTGTGTTCTGGTCAATTCTGGTCGCCGTGCCGCTGCCGGTATTGTGGGCAGCGCTGGGCTTTGGTTTGCAGCACGCCTGGCCTTATCCGTTTGCCGTTGCGATTGGAGATGGCATCACTGCCACGCTGCCGCTGCTGTGGGCCTTTATGATCAGTGCTGCTTTTGCGCGTCATGATGGGCTATTTGTGGTGCACTTCCGCTGGCCGCAGGCGCGAGTCGCGCGTGCCATGCGTTACTACTCGCTGACGGTTGGCCTGATTGTGCCGCTGATCATGCTGCTGATTGCCTTTGCCAATCTCGACGATCCACAGTTCTCCGGCACGCTCGGTCGCCTGTGCTTCATTTTGATTTGCGGTGCGTTAAGTATTGTCACCGTCAGCCTCAAACGTGCAGGCATTCCGCTGTATCTGGATAAAGAGGGCAACGGCGACAACTTCGTTAACCGTATTCTGTGGAACCTGATGATTGCCATCCCGCTGGTAGCGGCGTTGGCTTCCTGCATCGGCTATCTGGCGACCGCGCAGGCGCTGCTGGCGCGCCTGGAAACCTCGGTAGGCATTTGGTTCTTCCTGTTGGTGATTTACCACATTATCCGCCGCTGGATGCTGATCCAACGCCGTCGCATCGCCTTTGATCGCGCCCGCCAACGCCGTGCCGATATGCTGGCGAACCGCGCGCGCAGTGAAGAAGAGAAAGAGCAACAGACTCCCGCCAACGCCGATACGATTGAGATCGATGAACCGAGCCTGGATCTGGATGAGATCAGTGCGCAGTCGTTGCGTCTGGTGCGCTCTATTCTCACGTTGATTGCGCTGGTATCGGTGATTGTACTGTGGTCAGAAATTCACTCGGCCTTTAGTTTCCTCGACAACATCCCACTGTGGGATGCCAGCACCACGGTGCAGGGCGTGGAGAGCGTGCAGCCGATTACGCTGGGCGCGGTGCTGATTGCCATCCTGGTGTTCATTATCACCACTCAGCTGGTGCGTAACATGCCTGCCCTGCTGGAACTGGCGTTGCTGCAACACATCAGCCTGTCACCTGGCACCGGTTATGCCATCACTACCCTGACCAAATACGCGCTGATGCTGATTGGCGGATTAGTCGGCTTCTCGATCATTGGCGTTGAGTGGGCAAAACTGCAGTGGCTGGTGGCGGCGTTAGGTCTGGGGTTGGGCTTTGGTATGCAGGAGATCTTTGCCAACTTTATTTCTGGTCTGATTATCTTGTTCGAAAAGCCAATTCGTATCGGCGATACCGTCACCATTCGCGATCTGACCGGCAGCATTACCCGCATCAATACCCGCGCCACCACGATTACCGATTGGGACCGTAAAGAGATCATCGTGCCTAACAAGGCCTTTATCACTGAGCAGTTCGTTAACTGGTCGTTGTCGGATTCTGTCACGCGTGTGGTGCTGACCATCCCGGCTCCGGCACACGTCAACAGTGATGAAGTCACCAACATTCTCAAGCAGGCGGCCGAGCGCTGTACCTACGTGCTGGATATGCCCGCACCGGATGTGTTCCTGGTGGATTTACAGCAAGGCATTCAGCTGTTTGAATTGCGTGTGCACGCAGCTGAGATGGGCCACCGCATGCCGCTGCGTCATGAGTTGCATCAGTTGATTCTGCGCGGCTTTGAAGAGCACGGTATTGAGATGCCGTTCCCACCATTCCAGGTGCGTATGGAAACGCTGGGACGTAAAACACCGGCCAGCAATGGCTCACCGTCCAGCCAGACCTTTAAATCTGGCGGCTTATAAATGACAACGCCCGGCAATCACCGGGCGCTGTTTTTTCTGCTGAGCGTTACTTCACAAACTCTTCGCCCTGCGCGATATCTTTCTTCAGCGTATCCAGCATCCCGTTAAGCGCCTGCTGTTCAAACGCACTCAAAGAACCCAACGGGCGACGTTCCACGATACCGTTCTTGCCAATGAGCAGCGGCTGGGAGAAGAAGCGCGCATACTCACCGTCCCCTTCAACATAAGCACATTCGACCACGTTTGCTTCGCCCTGAAGCGCACGCACCAGTGAGAGACCAAAGCGCGCAGCAGCCTGCCCCATGGATAAGGTCGCCGATCCACCACCGGCTTTCGCTTCCACCACTTCGGTGCCGGCGTTTTGAATACGCTTAGTGAGGTCAGCCACTTCCTGTTCGCTGAAGCTGATGCCTTTAACCTGCGACAGCAGCGGCAAAATTGTCACGCCTGAGTGCCCCCCCACCACCGGGACCTCGATCTCGGTGGGCTGCTTGCCTTTCAACGCTGCAACAAAGGTGTTGGCGCGGATAATGTCGAGGGTTGAGACACCAAACAGACGGTTCTTGTCATACACGCCAGCTTTCTTCAGCACTTCAGCCGCAATGGCCACCGTGGTGTTAACCGGATTAGTGATCACGCCAATCAGCGCTTTCGGCGCGGTGCTGGCAACCTGCTCGATCAGGTTACGTACAATGCCCGCGTTAACGTTAAACAGGTCGGCGCGATCCATGCCGGGTTTACGTGCCACACCCGCAGAAATCAGCACAATATCGGCTCCCTGCAGCGCAGGTGTCGCGTCTTCGCCACTAAACCCTTCCACCTTCACTGAGGTAGGAATATGGCTGAGATCAACCGCCACCCCGGGTGTGACCGGGGCGATATCATAAAGTGAGAGAACGGAACCTGCGGGTAATTGAGTTTTGAGCAGCAGTGCGAGCGCCTGGCCAATACCACCGGCGGCACCGAGAACGGCAACTTTCATCCTGAACTCCTTATGAAGGTGGGGCAGAGATATGCCGAAAATCCATCAGGTTACGAGTTTAATCAACTTCTCAGGCGATAGCGACAAACCTGTCGCGCAATAACATGACGCCGCAATCGGCTCCCGAGACATCTCCACTTCAGAAGTCGCCTGAATGATACAATCGCAGCCAGAAGACAATGGACGGCAATGATCATCGATATAGTTGTTACCACTTCAATACTATAACAACATTGCAACCTTCGCTTTGCGCGTCAGCCCGCGATTTTGGCGCAACACAAAACTCTGCTATGATGCCTGTCCGCAGTTGATTAGCGCGATTCGCTCACTACGCTTATTGCATAAAAATTCATCTAAATGCATAATAATTTATCTGCTGCTGGCCTGTTGCCTGCTGCACCCCTCTTTTATTGGTAGCTTATGCGAAACCCATCAAAACAAGACGACTTGATCAAAGCGTTCAAAGCGTTATTAAAAGAAGAAAAATTCAGCTCTCAGGGCGAAATCGTACAGGCGCTGCAGGAAGACGGCTTCGAGAACATCAATCAGTCAAAAGTTTCTCGTATGCTGACCAAGTTTGGTGCCGTACGCACCCGCAATGCCAAAATGGAAATGGTTTATTGTTTGCCAGCCGAACTTGGCGTGCCGACCACCACCAGCCCATTGAAGAATCTGGTGCTGGATATCGATTACAACGATGCCTTAGTGGTGATTCACACCAGCCCGGGTGCTGCGCAGCTGATTGCACGCCTGCTGGATTCACTGGGTAAAGCGGAAGGCATTCTCGGTACTATCGCGGGGGATGACACCATCTTTATTACCCCTGCGCGTAGCTTCTCCGTAAAACAACTGCACGATGCCGTGCTGGTTTTATTCGAACAGGAACTATAAAACCCTGGTCTTAACCGGCAGATCATCTGCCGGTAACATCCTTCCTGATGATCCGTTACCCGCCACGCTTGTTACAAAATCCTTTTTTAATAATAAGTTATCGATATAGCTGCCGGTTCTGCATCCGACGAAATATTGGTACGACCTTTTCCCCTTCTTAACCATTCGCGCTATTTTACACTGCTTTACATATTGTGCTCAGTGGTTATAGCTTCTTATGACGTATCAGCCAGCGGGATCGACCATGATCTTTCGCACGAAAAGATAATTTGATGCAGATCATTGTTTTTACGAATAAATAACAGCCAATGGTTAAGAATCAACCGGTTTTAATAACTTGCAGTTCTAAAAAGGTGCCATAAGGATAAAGAATAACAACCAAACATTATTAGCCAGATATTAATTTCATGGGTGATTAGATCTATACTTGTTTTCGTGATGCAAATCACACGAAAGAAAAAGATAAAAACAGAAGACGAGGAAAAATACCATGAACGTTAAAACTACTATCGCAACCCTGAGTGTTCTATCTGCCCTGTCATTTGGTGCTTTTGCAGCAGATTCTATCAATGCCCAACAAGCAGCGAATCTGCAACCTGCCGGCACCATCAGTGTGAGCGGCGTGGGCGGTTCTCCGATGGATATCCATGAACAGCTGAATGCCAAAGCCGATCAGGAAGGCGCTAAAGCCTACCGTGTGATCGAAGCAAATACCGGCGACAGCTATCACGCCACCGCTGAACTTTATAAATAAGTTTGCTGAACAAGACACAGTGTGAACGGCCACCCGTTTGAGACGCATTTGCCTCTCAGGTTGCCAAACCCCATTTCAGGAGAGTGAATCATGAAAACCAAATTAGCTATCGCCATCGTAGGTCTGGCTTCCGTATTGTCCTTCGGTGCCAGTGCCGCCAGCCTGGTTTCTAACGAACAAGCCGAGCAACTGCAACCGTTGAATCAAACCATCAGCGTGAGCGGTGTTGACGGTGACCAGACCAACGTCCGTCAGGAACTGTCGCAGAAAGCCGATGCACAGGGTGCCAGCCATTACCGCATCATTGAGAATAATCGTGGCGACACCTTCCACGTGACTGCAGAACTGTACAAATAAGACTACATCGAACGTCGGGCGCCTGAACGGCGCCAGACAATTGATCGACGACCCGCCTCACCCACCTTTTGCCGCAGGTTGTTGATTACAACGAGGAGAAAAAATCATGAAAATCAAAGCAACCATCGCAGCCGCCAGCCTTCTTTCCCTGTTTGCCTTCGGTGCATCAGCCGCCCAACTGGTAACGGATGAGCAGGCGCAAAATCTGCAACCTACCGGCAGCACTATCACCATCAGCGGTACCGGCGGTTCGCCAATGGATTACCGTGCTGAGCTTTCTCAGAAAGCCGATGCACAAGGTGCCAGTGCTTATAAAGTGATTGAAGCGAAAACCGGCGACAGCTATCACGTGACCGCCGAGCTGTATAAATAATTCCTCGTCAATTCTGACGAACCCTTTGGCCCCGCTCGCCGGGGCCCTTTTTCGGCTTGTCACTTCACATTAAAGCGGAGCTGGCCTTCCAGCTCCTCTTCTGCTTCATCAAACAGCAGGATTAATGCGCCATACCGGCGTTTCTGCCCTGTCCCCAGATTCACAAACTCAATTTCCAGCGGCAATGGCAACTGCTCCCCAAGTATCGCATCCCAGAGATCGTCAAGATCGCTGATGGCCAGATCCGCCAGCGCAAAACGATCGCTGAACTGGCGATAGAAATGGGCTTGATCGACGATTTCGTCAAAATCAAAACGCTCGGTTCTCATCGTGATTCCCTCTTGCAGGCAGGGCCGCCCGTCAGGCAAGCCCACCAATATGCAGCGCTTTCACTTCCAGGTACTCTTCCATTCCCAACACCGATCCTTCACGTCCCAAACCGGACTCTTTTACACCGCCAAACGGTGCCAGTTCAGTGGATACGGCACACTCATTAATGCCAATCATCCCGGCCTCCAGCGCCGCCGAGACGCGGAACACCCGTTGCAGATTTTGCGTGTAGAAATAGGCGGCTAATCCGTATTCCGTGTTATTGGCGCGCTGAATGACATCGGCTTCATCATCAAAGCGGAAGCAGGCGGCGACCGGACCAAAGGTCTCTTCCTGGGCCAGCTTCATCCCCTCATGCGCCTCGGCAATCACCGTCGGCTGCCAGAAGTTGCCCCCCAGCGGATGACGCTCGCCGCCAATCAGCAACTTACCGCCTTTGCTCAGCGCATCCTTTACGTGCTCTTCCACTTTATCCAGCGCCGAGCGCTCGATCAGCGGGCCGACAATCACGCCTTCCTCTACGCCATTACCCACTTTCAGCTTGCCCACGGCATCGGCCAGTTGATTGACGAAACGATCGTAGACCGCGTTGTGTACATAAAAGCGGTTAACGCTGACACAGACCTGGCCCGCATTGCGGAATTTGTTAGCAATCGCGCCCTGTACCGCCTCATCAATATCCGCATCCTCAAACACGATATAAGGCGCATTGCCACCCAGCTCCATCGAGACTTTCTTCATAGTGTCCGCGGCGTTGCGCATCAGCGTTTTGCCCACGGCGGTTGAACCGGTGAACGAGATTTTACGCACCGCGGGACTCGACATAATGGCGTCGCTAATGGCATGGGTATCGCCCGCCACCGCATTCAATACGCCGTCGGGTACGCCCGCTTCCTGCGCCAGCGCGACTAACGCAAACGCGCACAGCGGCGTATTGTTCGCCGGTTTGATGATGCCGGTGCAGCCTGCTGCCAGCGCCGGGCCCAGTTTGCGTGTCAGCATCGCCATTGGGAAATTCCACGGCGTAATAGCCGCCACCACACCAATTGGCTCACGTGTTGCCAGAATGCGCGAACCCGGTTTCGCCGGCGGGATGATTTCGCCGTTGGCACGTTTAGCTTGCTCGGCAAACCATTGAATAAAGCTGGCGGCGTACTCGACTTCGCCTTCGGCTTCTTTCAGGGGTTTGCCCTGCTCGGCGGTCATCAGTTGCCCGAGCCAGCTTTTGTTCTCAATGATCAGTTGATACCAGCGATTAAGAATCTCCGCACGCTGTTTCGCGGTTTTATCACGCCATGCCGGAAAAGCCTGCTGAGCGGCAGCGATGGCCCGCTCGGTTTCCGCCTTACCCGCGCGTGCGACTTTTGCCAGCACTTCGCCGGTTGCCGGATTAGTGACGTCAAAGGTGGCACTGGCGTTGTGCCACTGGCCCGCAGCGAAATAGCCGGTTTTGAACAGCGCGTGTTGTTGTAGAGAGGTGGACATTATTCTTCTCCTGCTAGTTTGCATCCTGTCAGGAAAGTATAGATGCCAATATCATCGGGTTTTGTGTCAGCGTGGGATCAAAAAGGCCGCTGCAACGTGCAGCGGCCGATTTCAGATTTGGATGAGGGTGTTTTGGTATTTATCCAGCATCAACGAGAGCCGTTTCACCGGTTCGGTAACGCTCTCCGGTGCCGAATAGTGATGGAGCTTTTCCTGATAAATCTCCAGTTCCTTCAATAAACGCTCAAAGTAGTAGCGCCGCTTGTCATCGCTGGTGGCTGAAATCACGCGATCGGCGGTGTATCGCAACTGACGGTGATAAGCCGAAAGCTCCGCGTTAACCGGAACTTCAGCATTACGCAGTCGCTGATGACCGATAATCAGCGTCAGCGCGATGCGGTATTTGTCGATATCGCCGGGGAACAGATTGAGCAGCAGGAACAGCTGCTGATAGAGCGCGGGCAGATGATTCTCGCGACGGCGCGCCTGATTAGTAGTCAAGGCCGCCACAGCCGCATACATAAAGCGATTCAACAATTTACGGCCGGTACGTGCTTTGGATTTATCGCGAATCAGCAGAATCACCATCATCGCCACAAAGCTGCCGATCCACTGGCCCAACGCATTATCGAGGAAGACGTTGAACTCGAACTTCATCGGATTATCCAGCACCAGCACATTGATGGTGCCAATCAACGCACCTAACGTACCAATCTGGCGTCGTTGCACGAAGATACCGCCGATAAACCCGAGTGCGCCAATCGCGATACACAACAACAACGCGCTTTGCTGGGTAGCTGGCAGGATATAGATGAAGTAGAGCATGCCGAGCGGTACGGCGAAGGCCATACCGTAGAAGAAGTCTTTCGCCATCATCAACGGATTCGGCATGCGCATCGCCAGCGCGGTGATGACGGCCAGCATCACCATACAGCCACTGCCCGAAGTCCAGCCGGTATAGAGCCAAAACAGGGAGCCGAGCGCGGTCGCCACAAAGGTACGCACGCCGTTGATCATCGCATGATGGGTTTCCGCCGAACGTGCCTGAATCACCACTTCGCGCTGCAGGATACTCTCTTCCAGCGTGGTAATGCGGCTGTTACTGCGCACACCATTAATCAGCAGCAGATACTCTGTTGCTGCGCCGACCCAACTTGCCACCGTCATCGGCACATTTTTGTTGCTGACGCTGATCAAACGACGCATCACCTTCATACGCTTATGCACGTCATCGACGTTATGGACGTCTTTCTCAATCAGCAGGCGATACTGCGTCGGAATATAATCCGGACGAGCGTTTTGAATCAGGAAGGTTTCAGCGGCTTGCGTAATTAACGTCAGCGACAGCGTATTCAGCATCTGTAAGCGGCGGCTGGTATTTTTCCAGCGCGAAGATTCCATCAGCAATTGGCTGCGCATGCCGTTGAGTGCCGTGGTGCGACGTACCAGCGCGCTCCAGGTGCGATCCACCTCGTCTTTATCCGCGTGGGCGACACACAGCTGCAGCAGTTTGTAATGCGCCACCAGCAGCGAATCGACTTCTGCATCAATCACTTTTTTGATCGAGCGCGGCGAAAACAGCATATCCGCAAGAATCGCACACAGAATCCCAATGACGATTTCACTGCAACGCTCAACGGCAAACTGGGGTGCCAGCGTTAAACCGCCACTGGCATCGGCAGTAATCACGATTATCAGTGCAGTGTAACCCGCCAGTCCCAATGCGTAAGAGTTCTCGACCTTAATCAGCGAAGAGAGCCAGACGCACATCCCCGCCCATAAACAGCACAGCAGCAGCATCACCACCGGTGCACGCACCGTGGCGATCATGATAGTGAGGGCGGCAATACAGCCAATAAATGTACCAATGATGCGCAGAATGCCGCGATAGCGCAGTGCGCCAGAATAGGGATCGCCCCCCGCAGCAAAGGCGGTACCACCGGCGACAATGCCGGCGGTCATCACCGCCCAACGCGGCGTTTCCAGATTAAAGTGAAAGCCAATCATCAGCGCTGCAACCAGCGCAAATGTCAGCTTCACCGGGAAACGCAAAAACTCAATCATAACGCCCTCGCTTAACCAAACTCGCGCAGGCGGTTAAAGAACTGCGTCAACGGCGAGACTTTGGTCTGGCGATCTTTATCACCGGTGATCACTACCGTGGCGGTAGTGCCCGCCGGGAAGCGGTTGCCCGGTTGATCGTCAAGACGAATACGCACCGGTACGCGCTGTGCCAGTCGTACCCATTCGAGGTTGGAATCGATGGTCGCCATACCTTTGCTGTCCACGCTGCTGCTGCTGTTGGTCACGCCCGCCGCGATGCTGTCCACCGTGCCGCGCAATACGGTATTACTGCCCAGCGGGGTGATTTCAGCGCGGAAGCCCGGACGCACGCCATCAAGCTTGGTCTCTTCCATATAAGCCAGCACATAGAATGAGTGCTGCTGTACCAATGCCACGGCAACGGAACCACGGGTGATGAACTCGCCCTGATAAACGTTCAGGTTAGTGACCCAGCCATCTGAAGGCGCTTTGATGGTGGTGCGATCCAGGTCGATCACCGCCAGATCGCGCGTTGCCACCGATTTTGCCAGCTGATGTTCGCTGGTTTGCAGATCGTTATTAGCCTGGTCGATGGCTTCACGCGACATGGCACTGGTGCCGAGTTGATTACGGCGCGCCGCTTCACGACGCTTTTCATTGACTAATGCCTGGTAATATTCGACATCCGCCTGGGCTTCATCCAGCGCTTTCTGGTAGCGCGGGCGATCCACGACAAACAGCGTATCCCCCTGTTTCACCAGCTGGTTGTCGTGCACCGGCACGTCAGTGATAAGGCCGGTCACGTCCGGCGAGATCGCCACCACATCAGCGGAGAATTTGGCGTCACGCGTCCAGGGCGATTCGGTGTAGAACACCCAGGCGCGGAAGATGATCACGATTGCGATGATAACCAGCAGGATAGTAATCGCGTAACGCGCGATTTTTCTTATGAGCGCTTTCACTTAAAAACCTCAGACGAATAGACGGGATACAAGGTAAAACACGCAGCAATACAACGCTGTGTTAAAAAGTGCCGGATGCCACACCAGGTCATAAATTCCGCTGGGCGTCAGCACGCGTTTCACCAGCCAGAACAGCGCCAGAGAAACCAGTAGTTCAATGAAGATGGGCGGAAAACTCAGCCCGAATACGACAAATACCGGAAGCACACTCATTACGGTTCCTTAGTTCGACCTTGCCGGATTGCACCGATACCTGCCCTCATGCCGCATGGCACGTCGGGTTGAGAATCAGGGGATGATTGGGAGACTGATGGCAACATTCAGGCCGCGTTGAGCTAATGATAGCGTATCATCGTGTAAACACAGCCGTGTTAAGGTGCGGTGAACAGACCCAGCGTGCGTATAGTAACGCGCATGACTATACGTTTTCTACATATTGTGAGCTAAATCACTTTTTAGCCAGAGTAAACAATGGAACGACTTAAAGGCATGTCCATTTTCGCCAAAGTGGTTGAATTAGGTTCTTTTACCGCCGCGGCACGTCAGCTTCATCTTAGCGTTTCGTCAATCAGCCAAATTGTCGCCAAACTGGAAGATGAGTTGCAGGTCAAATTGTTAAATCGCAGCACCCGCAGTATTGGTCTGACCGAAGCAGGTAAGATCTACTATCAGGGCTGCCGCCGCATGCTGGCTGAAGCGTCTCAGGTGCACGAACAGCTTTATGCCTTTAATAATACGCCGATCGGTATTCTGCGTATCGGCTGCTCTTCCACCATGGCGCAAAACGTGTTGTCTGCAATGACCAGCGATATGCTACGTGAATATCCTGGTCTGAGCGTCAATCTGGTTACAGGCATTCCCGCGCCAGATTTGATCGCTAACGGCTTGGATCTCGTAGTCCGCGTAGGCGCGTTGCAAGATTCAAACCTGTTCTCACGCCGACTGGGCGCGATGCCGATGGTGGTCTGTGCCGCAAAAAGTTATCTGGCACAGCATGGTACGCCAGACAAACCGGGTGAAATCGATAATTTTTCATGGCTGGAGTACAGCGTACGCCCGGATAACACCTTTGAACTGGTCGCGCCGGAAGGGTTGGTGACGCGGCTGACGCCACAAGGGCGCTTCGTGACTAATGATTCACAGACGCTGATTCGCTGGCTGAAAGCCGGTTGCGGCATCGCCTATGTCCCCCTGATGTGGGTGATTGATGAGATTAACGCCGGGGAGATCGATATTCTGTTCCCGCAATATCACTCAGAACCGCGTCCGGTGTATGCGCTCTATACCGAGAAAGACAAGATGCCGTTGAAGGTGCAGGTATGTATCGATTATCTGACCGAGTACTTTAAGCAGGTGGCGCAACAGTATCAGCAGCATCGTAAGAGTTAACGGTCTGGGCGCCATACAGGGTGTCCCTTCGATGCGCGAAACGACTATTTGTAAGGTGCGCCATAGGGAAACTCAGACTGTTCGATAATCTATAGAGTCCGCCATGCGAACATCAACTTACGGTCATTCGTAGAGGCCGCCGTGGAATCATCAGACTCCACGGCCATTCGAAATGGTGCGTCATGGGGACATCAGACTTTACTGTCATTCGTCAGGTGCGCATTGATGCGCACCAGCAATGATTATGCAGTTCCGCCGACGGTGATTTTATCCAGCTTCAGGGTTGGCTGGCCGACGCCAACCGGCACACTCTGCCCCTCTTTACCGCACACGCCAACGCCTTTATCCAGCGCCAGATCGTTACCAACCATTGAGATCTGCTGCATTGCTTCAATACCCGAACCAATCAGCGTTGCACCTTTCACCGGCGTGGTGACTTTGCCGTTTTCAATCAGATAGGCTTCTGAGGTTGAGAAGACAAACTTGCCGGAGGTGATATCTACCTGACCACCACCAAAGTTTGGTGCATAAATCCCGTACTCAACGCTGGAAATGATGTCCTGCGGCGTGGATTTACCCGCCAGCATATAGGTGTTGGTCATACGTGGCATCGGCAGATGCGCATAGGATTCACGACGCCCGTTACCGGTTGGCGGTACGCCCATCAGACGCGCATTGAGCTTGTCCTGCATGTAGCCTTTGAGCACACCGTTTTCGATCAGGACGTTATACTGGCCTGGCACGCCTTCGTCATCCACTGCCAGTGAGCCGCGCAGCCCTTCGATGGTGCCATCGTCAACCACGGTGCAGAGTTCAGAGGCCACCAGTTGCCCCATTTTTCCGCTGAAGACCGAAGTTTCACGACGATTGAAATCGCCTTCCAGACCATGACCGACTGCTTCATGCAGCAGCACGCCCGGCCAGCCAGCGCCCAATACCACCGGCAAGGTGCCCGCAGGCGCGGCCACGGCAGAGAGGTTCACCAGCGCCAGACGCACCGCTTCACGCGCCCATGCATCGGCACGTACATCACCGTTTTCATCGGCATAGAAGAACTCATAACCGGTACGCGCGCCGCCGCCGCTGGAGCCGCGTTCACGTTTACCCTGATCTTCCACCTGCACGCTGATCGACAGACGCACCAGTGGGCGGATATCCGCAGCCAGCGTACCATCGGTCGCCGCCACCAGCACCTGCTCGTACACGCCAGTCAGGCTGGCATTGACTTCCTGCACGCGCGGATCGGCCGCACGTGCCACGGTATCAACACGATGCAGCAGTGCAATTTTGTCTTCGCGCGTCAGGCTGTCCAGCGGATTCACCGGCGCATATAGCGAACGGTTGATCACAGCTGAAAGTGTATGCGCTTTGCCATTGCCCTGCTCACGCACAATACTGCGCGCGGCTTCAGAAGACTGGCGCAGGGCGTTCAGGGTGATTTGGTCTGCGTAAGCGAAACCGGTTTTCTCACCACTGATAGCACGCACACCGACACCCTGGTCGATGTGGTAAGAACCATCTTTAATGATTTTGTCTTCCAGCACCCAGGATTCATGGAAACTGGACTGGAAATAGAGATCGGCATAATCCAGACGACGTTCTGAAAGCTGCCCTAACAGGGAATAAAGGTCCTGCTGATTAATGCTGTTCGCAGCTAGTAACTGCTCACTTACCAGATTCAGAGTCATCGTTTCTCACTCATTATGTGCTCGGATAGTCATAGCCTGCGGCAATTCCCCGACGGCGTCAAATTCACTTCTTGTCGTCTTCGCGCGGTTTGCGCAGCACTTCATTGATTTCCGGTTTATCCAGCGGTCCGCTGATGTGATAACGCAGTAGCGAAATCTTATTCCACAACGGGCCCAATACTTTACTGGCGGCAAACACCGCGGCCCCGATCACCGGGTTGACCACATAGGCCGTCGCCACTCCCACCGAAGCGGAGATCTCAGGGGCAACGACCGCTTCCATATCAATCTGGCGTTTTGCCAGGTCGATCTGCCCCTGCATGGCGATATCCGCTTCAAGGCCATCAACCAGCAGGTTATCCGTGTGCATCACACCGTTTTCGATCCACGCCGTGCCGTTAATTGAATCGAAATAGAAGCCTTCACTGAAGGTGTCACTGAAATCGAAGCGCAGCTTGCGCAGCAAGGCGTCAAAACTCATCAGGCGCAACAACTGCCCCGCACGCCCGGTGTTCACATCCGCAATCTGGCCTTTGCCAAAATGGGTTTTCAGCGTACCGCTCAACGTTTCCGCTGAAGGCTGCCACGGGGCGGAACGCCAGTGCAGGTCATAATCCACGTTAAACGGGGCGTCACGAAGTGGGGTATTCATCCCAAACCAGTTAACGGCATCATTGATGTTTTTACCGCTCAGACTTCCTTTTAATGAGGTACGCTGATTGCCCGGCTTATTGACCCATTCTCCGTTGATCTTCAGCTTCGCACTGCCGGAATCCACGCTACCGTTAGTAAGTGCTAACGTATCTCCCTGCGGCTGTAATCTGGCCTGCATATGTCCAAACTTCTGCCCGCGCAGCCAGCACTCATCACAGTTTAGCTGCATCGCTGGCCAGTTACTGAAGTCTACTGTGCTGCTGTTGTCACCCAACGGCGAGGCGTTGTTGTCGCTGCTGTTCGCCCATTCTGGATTGTAGTAAAAATAGCTAAGGTCGATTTGCCATGGCGCATGCTGTGCGGTTTGCAAACTGCCGCGCGCTTCGCGGCTTTCCAGCTGGAGTTGTGTGTTGCCGGTCGGCCCTTGCGTGACGGTGGCATTAACGTCATGCCACTGCTGGCCACCGAGCATAAGTGCCGGTGTCCGCAGAGTCACATCGCCTGGTAACAGCGCGCCGCCGACTTCCGTTTCGCCTTGAGCATTACGCGAACCACTGCTTCCCGCCAATAGCCCCATCCAGGCTTCACCATCCAGCGGCGGTAAATTGAGTTCCATCCCGCGTTTTTCTGGCAGCTTCGGCGTGCTTTTCGCATCGTTGAGCCAGATGCCGCGATCCACACGCAGCTGGGGTTCGAGAATCCAGCGGCTGTTAAAACGGTTATGCTCGCGCACGCTGCCGCTTAGCGTGAATCCTTTCAGATCACCGGTGGCGTTAATGGCGATGGGCATCGCTTCGCCAGCCTGCTTATCCAGCGGCGCAGGTAAGTGACTACTTACTGTTTTGCCCTCACCCTGCAAATCGACTTTATAGGTCGCGCCCCCTTTGTGTGGCAGTGTGATGTCGACATTGCCCTGCCACGGCAGACTGCCGCTCAATTGACTGCTAACGCTGGTCGGCAATACTTTCAGTTTCGACGGCTGCCAGTCGCCCAGCAGCTTCACATTGACACCGAAGTTGTCAGGGTTTTCGGTAGTGGTAAAACTGACGCCAGTGGGCTGACCAAACCAGTTGGCCTGCATCTCTTCACTTTCGAGATTGCCGTTGTTGTAACGGAAACGTCCAGTGAGGTTTTCCAGCGTGGTGTTTAACGGTTTAATGTGCAGGCTGTTATTGTTCATCACCACATTACCGCTGGCATGTACCAATTCACCATCCAGCGGAATATCGAGATTCAATGAACCGCGCACATTGCCACCGATTTGCAACTGCTGCAGTGCCGCGCCCAACGTCGATTTCAGAGGCGTCTGTTCGAAGTAATCGGCAATCTGCTTGCCCTGACCGCTAAGATCGCCATTAATAATCAACTTCTCTTTGAGATAGTCGGGGATCACCGCGCTGACGTTACGCGCATCCACTTCCCCCAATTTGGTTTTCTCGGCTTTCATCCACAGGCCGTCGTTAACAAAATCGAGGTCGATATCGAGGTTTTCCAGCGCGGGCCAACCGGGCTGGAACTGGAAGGTGGATTGACGCAGCGGCACCCATACTTCAAACATGCCGTCATTGTGCTTAAACGGGAACAGGCTGGGATTACCGGCGAACAACAGCGTGGCATTGTCCACCTTCCCGCCTTTGATCGACTCGCTGAGGAAATGGGTCAGATCATGGCCCATTAGCGGTTCCGGGAAGTAGCGCCAGGCATCACCCGCATCGGTGACACGGATGCCGGCCAGAATGTCGAGGCGCGGCGCTTTACCGAGATTTTGCTGATAACGGAAATCACCGCGCGCCCACAGGGAACGTGCCTGAACATCAAGATTCTGACCGTCCAGCGTCAGGCCGCTGGCATCGCGCTGCCAGTTCAGTTTGCCAGTGATCTGTTGAATTTGCAGTGGCGCCTGGAACATGTCGCCATAAGGCACTTCTGCTTGCCCCATCGCCACATCCAACCGACCGTTACTCACGCTGCCGCTGGCGGTACCGTTTAGATTGCTGATCCCTGGCAACAGCTCCCAATGCTGCCACGCCAGGTTGCGCCATTTGGCTTGCAGGCGGGTTTGTTCGGGCTGATTGAGCGGAATATCCAGCGCCAGCGCATCGATGTTGCCGCGCGGCTGCAATGCACGCCAGTTATCCAGTAACGCAGGGGATAAGGGTTTGAACAGCGGCACCAACGGTGCCAGACGCTCCAGATCCAGTTGCGTGGCACGCACACGCACCTCCGCACCACTGTTGGCGCCCAGCATCTGCTGGTCTTCCGGCTTCCACAGCAATGAGAAGTGTCCCGGTGCCCAGGCGATGCCATCGGTGCTGAGTCGGGTTTGCGGGACGGACAAACTCCAGCCATTTTGGAAACGCGCCAGATGCGCGGTTAAGCCATCAACCTGCAGTTGGTGATCGCCCTGTTCGCCGCGCCAGCGTGCACCGCCTTTACTGAGCAACAGGTCACCGGCGTAGACATCGCCATCACGCAGATTCACCCATGCCGCAAGGCTGAAACGGGCACTTTCGAGGCTGGTGTTGTCACGCAGCCACGGACCGATCCACGGACGCACATCGACGTCATCCGCTTGCATCCAGATGCGGCCATCGTTGAGTAATCCGTTGGTATCGTTGAGATCGAGTCGCACCTGCACCACACCATGCTGACCGGTAAAGCTGGAGAGATTGACTTCCCCTTCCGCACGGTGACGCGTGCTTTCGTTGAGCCAGGTCAGGCGCGGAATCGCCAGCTCAGCGTGCTGGCCAGAGGGCGTGAGAAAACGGATGCTGCTATCACGCAGATCAAAGTGATCAAACTGGCGCAGAAACAGATCGTTGATTTGCGCCGGCTTAAAGCTATTTTTTTGTTGATCGCTGGTGAGCAGCGGATGATTGGTTTCGAGACGCAGTTGCCAGAAGGTAAGATCACGGAACTGCCAGCGCCAGTGCAGCAGCGATTGCCAGACGTTAAGCGCCAGATTTACGCGGCCAATGGTGAGTTTGCCATCTTCCGGCATCACAACGTTGAGATTACGCACCTGCAGGGTTGGGCCGAAGTTCTCCCATTTACCCTGCAGCTCGCTGGCATCCACCGTCACTCCGCTGACGCGTGAAATCGTCTGCAGTATGTCGCTGCGATAGCTGTTGAGATGCGGCATCACGAGGCGCAACCCGCTGACTAGCAGCGCCACAATAACGATGATTGCGGCGAGCAGCAGTAACAAAATCCTCGGCAACCGCCTCACACACCTCTCCTTGCTTCCCGTTGAAAACCGGCGTTCAACCTCACGACTTACATCATGACGACGTCAAACTGCTCCTGAGTATAGAGCGGCTCAACATGGACTTTAACCTGCTTACCGACAAAGATTTCCACTTCAGCCAGCGCATGTGACTCTTCGCTTTTTAATGCCTCGCCTACTGCCGGGGAAACATAAACGAGGAAACGATCGGAATCATAAGCATGATGCACACGCACGATTTCGCGCATGATTTCGTAGCAGACCGTTTCCACCGTTTTCAGCGTGCCGCGCCCTTTGCACACCGGGCAATCGGCACAGAGCACATGTTCAATACTTTCCCGCGTGCGTTTGCGCGTCATTTCCACCAGACCGAGCGCCGAGAAGCCGTTGATACCGGTTTTCACCCGATCTTTGCTCAGCGCACTTTCCAGCGAATGCAGTACGCGGCGACGATGGTCGTCATTACTCATGTCGATAAAATCGATGATGATAATGCCGCCCAAATTGCGCAGACGTAGCTGGCGAGCAATCGCCTGTGTGGCTTCAATGTTGGTGTTGAAGATGGTTTCGTCGAGATTACGATGCCCAACAAATGCACCGGTATTGATATCGACGGTGGTCATGGCTTCGGTTTGATCGATGATCAGATAGCCGCCCGACTTGAGTTCAACCTTGCGCTCCAGAGAGCGCTGGATTTCATTCTCAACATCAAACAGATCGAAGATTGGCTGTTTGCCGCTGTACAGCTCCAGCTTGCTGGCCATTTCCGGAATATATTCGCCGGTAAATTCCACCAGCAGATCGCAGGTCAGACGGGAATCAACGCGAATGCGATCCAGCGCTGCGCCGGCAAAGTCACGCAGCACACGCTGTGCCAGCGCTAATTCACCGTACAGCAGACAGCGTGTCTGATTACGTTTTTTGCGCTCGCTGACTTTGGTCCAGAGACGCTTGAGAAACGCGGCATCCTGCGCCAGGTCTTCCTCACAGATGCCTTCGGCAGCAGTACGAATAATGAAGCCGCCGAGATCGTCACAGTAGGCCGCCACGACGGCTTTCAGGCGGTCACGTTCGGCTTCGCTTTCAATGCGTTGTGATACGCCAACGTGCGATGCACCTGGCATAAACACCAGATAACGTGAAGGCAGCGTAATATCGGTGGTAAGGCGCGCGCCTTTGGTGCCGAGCGGATCTTTCACCACCTGCACCACTAAATCCTGGCCGGGGCGCACCAACTCGCTAATATCGCGTACGACGAAGTTTTTCTTCTCATCACCCGCCACGCATTCAGTGTGCGGCATGATGTCAGAAGCATGCAGAAAGGCGGCTTTATCCATGCCAATATCAACAAACGCGGCCTGCATGCCGGGCAAAACGCGGCTAATGCGACCTTTATAGATATTCCCTACGATACCGCGCCGTGCTTCGCGCTCAATGTGAATTTCCTGCAGAATGCCGCCATCAATATAGGCAACACGGGTTTCAGAAGGTGTAACGTTAACCAGCAGCTCAGCCGTCATCTTGTCCCCTTAACGCACGCAGTGACTGAAAGTGGCTCAGCAACTCATTGGTTTCAACCAGCGGTAATCCCACTACGGCGTGATAGCTTCCATTAATCTTGCGGACAAAATTGCCGCCCAGACCCTGTATTCCGTACGCGCCGGCTTTGTCCATCGGCTCGCCGCTGGCAATATAGTGCGAGATTTCTTCTGCCGTGATATTGCGGAATGTCACGTCAGTGGTGACAAGGCAATCCAGCTCGCGTGCACTGTCAGCCAGCGCGACGGCGGTCATCACCTGATGCGTTTGCCCGGAGAGTTGACTCAACATCTGCGCTGCGTGTGCAGCATCGCGCGGCTTTTCCAGCACGTCATTGTTGAGTACCACGATGGTATCTGCACCCAGCACCGGTAAATCCTGCGGCGCGACCGCCACGCCAGCTCGAGCTTTGTCCAAAGCCAGACGGCGAACATACACTTCCGCCGCTTCTTCTGGCTGGCGCTGCTCTTCAACGTCCGTAATCAGACGTTCAAACTGCAGACCCAATTGCGTGAGCAGTTCACGTCGACGCGGTGAACCGGATGCGAGATACAGGCTTATCATAGTCTTCCTTACTGAACAGCGAACTGTCGGCGAATCTTTCTCATTAATAAGAATAGCCAGGGCCATAGAATGCCGTCGACCACACTGCTCCAGAAGATTTCCGGGCGAAATGAGACGTTGATGACCAGGAATTCAGCCCAGAAAACAATGACATCCACCGCGAGCGACAGCACCATGACCATTAATGCCTGCTGCCACAACGCCAGATTTCGGAATAGCTGAAATTTGAAGGCCACCAGATACGCGATGATGCTGAACGCCAGCGCGCGCACCCCCAGCGTTGAACCGGCCACCAGGTCCATCACGGCCCCTAAAAAGAAGCCTGTACCAACATTAACCCGGTGCGGTAATGCCAGAACCCAGTAAACCAGGATCAACAAAAGCCATGAAGGCCGGAACATGTAGATTTGTTCCGGCCAGGGCATGATTTGCAGAATGAGGGCAATCAGAAAGGACAGCCAGATAACCCATCGGCCCTGGCTGCGATATCGACTCAAGGCTGGCCTCCGCGTGTGTTCGCTGGGATCCCTTGCGAACGACTGCTGTTAGCGGGTGCCGGCGGCCCCATTTGCTGCGTAGGCTGCATCATATCCGGTGCCGGTGGGCCCATTTCGCCTGCTGGCGGCAAGACCTGTGGCATCATCTGCATCAGACGCTCATTCGCCACGCGGTGAACTTCATCTGGTGCCATTGGCATGTCGCCATTCTTATCCGCGCCCCACAACAGCAGCAGGTAACGCAGACGTTGCAGGCCAGCCGTCGGATGCGCCTGAATCACGGTGTAGGCACGTTGGGTATCGACTTTCACGGAAGAGACCACGCCAACCGGGTAGCCTTCAGGGAAACGCCCGCCGAGGCCTGACGTCACCAGCACATCGCCGACACGAATATCGGTGTTGCCCGGCAGATGTTCCAGCTGCAAATCTTCACTGCAGCCGTTACCCGCCGCAATCACGCGAATATCATTACGTAACACCTGAATCGGTAACGCATGCGAAGCATCACAAATCAGCAGTACACGGCTGGTCACCTGACCCACAGCAACCACCTGACCCACTACACCTTTATCACTGATCACCGGCTGGCCTTCGTAAACACCGTTTACGCTGCCTTTATCGATAACCACCTGATCGGTATACGGATCGGTGCCGGTTGAAATCACCTGGGTCACCATCTTGTGCTCATCCTGACGCAGCGGAGAGCCGAGCAGCTCACGCAGACGTGCGTTTTCCTGCTTGTATTGCCCCAGCATCAGCAGGTCACTGTTTTTCAGGAAGAGCTCACGGCGCAGCGCTTTGTTTTCCAGCTCGAGCTGCTGGCGTGAAGCCAGCGTTTCTGAGACGCCGTCAAGAAGCTGTCGCGGCCCATTGGCCAGAAAATAAAATGGACTTACCGACGTGTCCAGGTAGTTGCGGATCTGGGAGAAGGAGCTCACGCGGCTGTCTGCGATAATAATCGCGATAGCCACAATGACTGCCAGAAAGAGACGCAACTGCAGGGAAGGCCCCCTGCTAAAAATCGGCTTCATAAATTCTGCGTGTTCCTCGACATCAGGGAAGAAGCGCCAGTCTTATGACTAACGCCTCCAGGGCTGGACGCATCTCGCCGTCGTGCGCAGCGTCGATAGGCGCGACTCCCTGCGCAATTTGACCACGGTCTCAGCCGATGAGGATTTACTCCTCGCTGAACAAATCGCCGCCGTGCATGTCGATCATTTCCAACGCTTTACCACCGCCGCGCGCGACGCAGGTCAGCGGGTCCTCTGCAACGACAACCGGAATACCGGTTTCTTCCATCAGCAGACGATCCAGATTGCGCAGCAATGCGCCACCACCGGTCAGCACCATGCCGCGCTCGGAGATATCAGAAGCCAGTTCTGGTGGGCACTGTTCCAGCGCGACCATCACTGCACTCACGATACCCGTCAACGGCTCTTGCAGCGCTTCGAGGATTTCATTGGAGTTCAGGGTAAAACCACGCGGTACACCTTCTGCCAGGTTACGACCACGTACTTCAATTTCGTGTACTTCATCACCCGGATAGGCAGAACCAATGCCGTGCTTGATACGTTCCGCAGTGGCTTCACCAATCAGTGAACCGTAGTTGCGGCGCACATAGTTAATGATAGCTTCATCGAAGCGGTCACCACCGATACGTACAGAAGAAGAGTAGACCACGCCGTTCAGGGAGATAACGGCCACTTCAGTGGTACCACCACCGATATCCACCACCATCGAACCGGTTGCTTCAGATACCGGCAGGCCTGCACCAATGGCGGCAGCCATCGGCTCTTCAATCAGAAACACTTCGCGCGCGCCTGCACCTTGTGCAGATTCACGGATAGCACGGCGCTCAACCTGAGTGGCGCCAACCGGTACGCAGACCAGCACACGTGGGCTTGGACGCATAAAGCTGTTGCTGTGCACTTGCTTAATGAAGTGCTGGAGCATTTTTTCCGTCACGAAGAAATCGGCGATCACGCCATCTTTCATAGGACGGATGGCCGCGATGTTGCCTGGAGTACGACCCAGCATCTGCTTGGCGTCATGACCTACGGCCGCAACGCTCTTTGGCGAACCGGCACGATCCTGACGAATGGCAACCACGGAAGGCTCGTTCAGCACGATGCCTTGTCCTTTTACGTAAATCAGGGTATTCGCGGTACCCAGGTCAATGGACAAGTCATTGGAAAACATGCCACGAAATTTTTTAAACATACTAAGGGATAATCCTGCAAGCTGGGGGCGGAAAATAAAATCCGCCTACTTTACCAACCACGCGAAGCCGCTACAAGGCGCAAAAACGTTCTGCTTCGGTGAAAAAATACGCTGAATAATTTTTTGGGCCGATTCGCTTATCCCTGGCCGCCGTTAAATAGCGCTAAGCCGCCCTATTAAACGTAAATTCCCCCTTAATCACCGGGCGAGTTTCGACATAAAATCTAACATTTCCAGCCATCATAAGCGCGGACGTAATCCACCAAAGGGCAGAAAAAGGCCCCTCAGCGCCACTCTACTGGCTGAAGACCTAAATTCGATAACGTTGTGAATGTTTTTTCACGTTACTGTTCACCGGCAATGATGGGGCAAAGAAGTCGCCCTGCCCACCTGCCACGCCCAGATTCGCCAGCGTTTGCCACTCCGCGCGCGTGCGCACGCCCGCAGCAAAAACTTGTGTCGAGGTGGATTTGCACACTTCCAGTAAACTTTGCACAAATAACTGGTTTTCAGTACGACGTTCAATATTACGTACCAGCCCCGGATCGAGTTTGATCACTTCGATTGGGAACTGCTTGATATAAGCACTGCTCACCACGGTCATGCCCGCCTGATCCACCGCCACACGGCAACCAAACGCGGTCAACATTTGGAAAACCGGCACTAAGCGATTGATGTGTTGACAAACATCCGCCTCAGCAAGTTCAAATAAAAAACGTTTTCTTTGCGATTTTGTACATTGCAGCAAAAGCTTTTGCAGCCAGCGCTGGAATGGACGCTGTAATAAGGAGTCAATATTGACGGGTAACGCCAGCGTTTCATCAGGCCACACTTCAGAGAGTGCCGCGATTCGCGTCACCAGTTGGCGATCCCAACTGTCGGTCAAACCCAGTTGCAGCACCAGTGGCATAAACTCGGCCGACACCACTTCTTTGTCGCCATCGAACACGCGCGCCAGCATTTCACGGTGGTGCACTTTGCCATCCAGCAACACAGCCGGTTTTTGGTAAAGACGTGGGCCGCCGCGATTAAGCGTGTTTTCCAGCAGCGTTCGCCAGCGCACACTACCACGTCCCATGTCTAAGGTATTGCCTTCACCGACTGACCAACTGTTACCGCCCTGCAAGGCGGCACGACGGGTCGCCATCTCAACATTTTCCATCACCTGCGGCACGGTTTCTCCGCTGCGCCACGCGCTGATGCCAATGTGGATTAAATCATCGCGATCGACCATACGCATCGGCGGCAATGAGTCGACCGCGTTGATCAACTGATCGGCGATACTGTTGGCCTCTTTGAGCGTGCGGTGCGGCAATAACACGGCAAAATCGCTGCGGAAGTAGCGTGCCAGTAAAGCGCCTGGATATCGCAGAACAAATGTCGACAGCATATTAATCAGGTCAAACAGGTATTCATCCACCAGCGTTTGGCCCAGCGTTTCATGCAGCGTGTCGAGATCGGGCAGGCGCACCATCATCACCACGCCATGCGTGCCCACATCTTCCTGATCTTCCAGCAGCGTGGCTAACTGGTTATCGAAGAACAGGCGGTTATTCAGGCCGGTGCGTGAATCCTGTGCGGCAAACGTACGGATAAGCGTATCAATGCGCAAGCGCTGCTCGCCCGCTTCCTGAAGATCGTTAAGCAAAGTGTCAATGGCGCGACTGGCTTTTGGCGGCCATTCGGCATAATGGCCGACGTAGGGCACGCGCTCACCCGCCAGAATACGCTCGGAGCGAGCTTCTAAACTCTCCATGTGCTGCCAGCGACGATTGATCCAGCGATGCGTCATCACCAGTAAAGCCGACATAATCGCCACCACGCTGAGCAGGACAATCAGCGTATAGGCACCGGTAAAGGAACGGAACCAGGTTTTCGCAGGATCGAGTACCACTACACGCAGCTCAAGGCCGGGAGAGTGCACTAACGGAAGATCGAACTGAATAAAACGATTCGGCTCATCTTCGAGCATAGGATTTTCATGGCGAGCGAGTTGAAACACCACGGTATTGCCGTTATGCATCTCAATCTGTTCCGCATTGATCACCGGCATGATGCGCGTCAACCACTGCGTCAGTTCTTGTGGTGATTGCGTTGTCAGCGCTTTATCGACTTCGGTCGCTAGCGTATTGACGCGTGTTTCAACGCGCTGTTGCGATAGCCAGATAAAACTAAAAGCGCAGCCGACCAGCATCAATAACATTGCCAGTAAGCTTAATAATGTAATAAACGCAGAAAACTTAGTTGTTAATCGCATCCCTGTGCCTGTATCACTGCGGTTCTAAACGGTCGCCATCCGACGGCGCCAACCTGCTCATTGGCGTAAACCTGAGCAAAATAGCACAAAACATCGTCTGAATCAGCGCCAGACGCGCATCAAATTAGGCGGTGCGCCATGCTAATCGGACCTGCGGCGCGAGTATAGCCGCAAAGTGTGATGGCTTGCGTTTCACACGGACTTTTTCGTCCTATTCTCAACAGAGCCCGCTTGCCAGGAAATTTCATATTTTTCCGGGCAAAGTGGCGTGTCCAGCGCAAGTTGATCATGCTGAGTACAACACCACCTTTTTCGCCGGAGAATGCCATGAAGCTGAAGCAATACCTTACCGAATCCGACGTGACGCCCGAGAGCATCTTTAATATGCGCCGCCGTCAGGTGTTGAAAGCGCTGGGATTAGGTGCCGCTGCGGCAAGTTTACCCGGCGCGGCGCAGGCAGATGTGCTGAGCTGGTTTAAAGGCAATGACCGTCCACCTGCCCCCGCAGGTCGCGATCTGCAATTTACCAAACCCGCGCAGTATCAGGCCGATCTGCCGATGACACCGTTTGACAAGGTTTCTGGCTATAACAACTTTTATGAGTTTGGTCTGGATAAGGCCGATCCAGCTGCCAACGCCGGCACGCTGAAAACTGAGCCCTGGCAGTTGCGCATTGAAGGTGAAGTGGCGAAACCGATCACGCTGGATATGGACGACATCTTTAAACGTTTTGCCATGGAGCAGCGTATTTATCGCATGCGCTGTGTTGAAGCGTGGTCGATGGTGATCCCGTGGGTGGGCTTTGAGCTGAATAAATTACTTAAACTGGCTGAACCCACCAGCAATGCCCGCTTTGTCGCCTTTCAGACGTTATATGCTCCGGACCAGATGCCAGGTCAGAAAGATCGCTTTATTGGCGGTGGGCTGGATTATCCGTATGTGGAAGGGTTGCGTCTTGATGAAGCGATGCACCCTCTCACACTATTAAGCACCGGCGTGTACGGTAAAGCGCTGCCGCCACAGAATGGCGCCCCGATTCGCCTGACGGTGCCGTGGAAATACGGTTTCAAGGGCATCAAATCCATCGTTAAAATCACCCTGACGCGCGACCAGCCTCCTACCACATGGAACCAAATCGCCAATAACGAATATGGATTTTATGCCAACGTTAACCCCCATGTGAATCACCCGCGCTGGTCGCAGGCCACCGAGCGTTTTATTGGTTCCGGCGGCATTCTGAATGTCGAACGCCAGCCAACCCTGCTGTTTAACGGCTACGCTAAAGAGGTGGCTTCACTGTATCGCGGGCTCGATTTACGGGAGAACTACTGAGTGCGACTGACGTTACGCCATATCACCCTGTTAAAAGTGGTGCTGCATCTCGCGGCTTTCCTGCCGTTTGTGTATCTGTTTATGGCTGCCAGCCAGGGTTGGTTAAGTGCCGATCCGGCGAAAGATATCCAGCATTTTACCGGCAGAATGGCGTTAAAGTTGCTTCTGGCGACGCTGCTGGTGAGCCCACTCACGCGTTACCTGAAACAGCCTCTGCTGATTCGCACCCGCCGCCTGCTCGGCGTGTGGTGTTTTGCCTGGGCATGTTTGCATTTGACCAGCTACTACCTGCTGGAACTGGGTTATAACCACCTGCAACTGCTGGGTAGTGAGATCGTTTCACGTCCTTATCTGTTACTGGGTATGATCTGCTGGCTGGTGCTGTTTACCCTCGCCATCACCTCATTTCAACGTGCCCAACGTAAGCTTGGCCGTCGCTGGCAAACCCTGCACAACGGCATCTATCTTGTCGCGATCCTCGCACCTATCCACTATCTTTGGTCGGTGAAAGTCTTCTCCCCGCAGCCCTGGATTTATGCGCTGGTGGCTTTAGTGCTGTTAGGTTGGCGTTACAATAAGTTGCGTAAACTTCTGCATCGATAATCCCCGCATGGTTGTCTTCCTGCTGTGAAATCTGATAAAAGGTGTGGCCTTCGGGCCGCATCCGATCAACTTCGCAGATAAGACCAGTATTTTGCTGCGAATTGCGACGAAACGGATATAATGCCCGGCTTTATTGCAAGCGAAGTCGTCTTTTTCACTCTCAGGAGTGACAAACGACAGATGTCGCGGTATTTTACGCGATGCCTTACTGATTGCAGGAGATAGCAGCAAGATGGCGCACGAATTTCACATACTGCTTTTAAACGGCCCCAACCTGAATTTGTTGGGAACGCGCGAGCCTGAGAAGTATGGGCACACCACGTTGGCAGAAATTGTCAGCGATTTGACCCAGCAGGCCGATCAGCACCATGTGAAATTGAGTCATTTGCAATCGAATGCAGAGTTTCAGTTGATTGATCGTATTCACGAGGCCCGTGGCAATGTGGATTACATCATCATCAACCCGGCTGCATTCACGCATACCAGCGTTGCACTGCGTGATGCCCTGTTGGCGGTTAGCATCCCTTTTATTGAGGTGCATCTCTCGAACGTGCATGCACGTGAGCCGTTCCGACATCACTCCTATCTTTCTGATGTATCTGCTGGCGTCATTTGTGGACTGGGCGCTGATGGATACTCATGGGCTTTACAAACGGCAGTAAAACGCCTGTCACATTCCAATTAAACAGAGTACGGAACCACACTCATGGATATTCGTAAAATTAAGAAACTGATCGAACTGGTAGAAGAGTCTGGCATCTCCGAGCTGGAAATCTCTGAAGGCGAAGAGTCAGTTCGTATCAGCCGTTCACCTGCGAACGCTGGCTATCCGGTCATGCAACAGGCTTAT